>CATKYP010000116.1 GCA_949840855.1 uncultured Bacilli bacterium
AAATAAACTTACTAAATATAGAAAATATCTTTTTTTATATGACTGTATAGTTTGTCATAGAAAATCTTTTTTATTTACACAATCAAAATGTAAATAAAACGTAAATTTTATACTTTTAGATATTCATATTAGAAAAGTTCAATGTTATAATTAATTTGAAAATAGTTAAATTATAGAAGGAGCACTATTATGAAAAATTATAATAAAAGATATGAAAAAATAAAGCCAGAATTCAAAATAATTACTACACTAACAATTTTTATTATGATATTATCTGTATTCTTAACAAATGAACAACAACTAACCAAAATATTATCTACAGATAAAAGCTCATCTACATATTTGACAGGTCACAATAGTACAATAAATAAAGATTTTATTTATTTGACAGATCTTGAATACGATAAAGAACTAACCATCAGTCCATATCTTAGAATAGATCAAAATGTTTCAAATAATCTAATTACAGTATCTATAAATGGTAATGATACTATCTTCTTAAAGGGACTATTTTTACACTCAGCTGGAACAGCAGTTTATGATATAAGCCGTCAAGATTATGATTACTTTACAGCTTATATTGGATTAGATGTAGGAAATAGAGCAGCACACGAAGGAGATGGAGTTCGCTTTAAAATATATACATCTGTTGATAAGAATCAATGGACAGAAGTGCTAAACGATAACAACTTTTACACCTCATCAATGGATGCTAAAGAAGTAAAAATAGATATTAGAAGTGCTAATTACCTAAAATTGGTAACAGAAGCTGGTAGAAATAATTGGTCTGATCATTCTGTTTTTGCTAATGCAAAATTAATAAAAGAAAACTATATTGAAAACAATACTACAACTGATTTTATAAAACCAGTAACCGAATATGATACAAAACTAAAACAAGAAAATATCGATAGTATTTTAAAAGACGAAGAACTTCCTCTTTTACAAAGAAAATTTATAAGTTCTATTGGTTATGATGTACTACAAGCTTATACCAAATATAGTGATGAATATAAAGAAGCTATTGAATGGTTAATAACTGATAAAGAGGCACTACGTTATTTCATAACTGGAGGGACTCCTTCAGGATCCTATGCAAATGCCTTGAAGATTTTTATAAAACTTTATACTAATAATAAGACTGATTTAGAAAATTCTAATATCACCAAATTCAATATAAAACTATCCGATTTATATAAAAGAATGATAATCACATTATCCCTAACTCATTCAGCTAGTGTTTGTGCTTGGTATGATAGAGGACAATGTTCAGATGCACTTACTCGTTATGAAATATATAAAAAGCTCCAAAAAGAAGAAAAATTGGAAAATAAAATTTTTGAAACATTGACTATTGAAGAAATGCGCTGGGTTATGAATAATCAAATAGCAGATGAAGAGATTGAATGGCTAAATGACTGGGCTAGACAGTTCCCAGTTGAAAGTGGAAATAGAAAAGGACCTTATAATAGAGAACCATATCGTTATATAGCTTATACTAATGGATATAATTATGGTAGAGAACAATACTATAGTGAGGAAAATTACGAGAAATGGAATCAAAAATACTTCTTAAAAAAATATAACCTAACATATGAAAAAGGTCATCCTAAACTTTGGATAGTATTTGAAGAAGGTGGAGTTTGTGGAGCTACTTCGAAATTAGGTTCAAATTTAAATGCTGTATTTGGATATCCAACAGCAGTTATTGGACAACCTGGCCATGCAGCATATTTAGAATATTGGCAAGCTGATAATGGAGATGGTTATTGGGGAATTCAAAATAATATTAGCGGTTGGACTCAATCAGAAAAAGGTGAGCGTTTATTAAATGCTTGGGGATCTTATAAATGGGATAGTTACTATCAAGTTAGCTATGTACCATATGGACAATATGCTCAAAATCACGTTGAAGAATATAATAAAGCTGTTGAAACCTTATTACTACTTGATATATATCCTAATAACACTAAAAAACAAGAAGAAATTTACCGTAAGGCACTTGAATATGAAGAAATAAATATGGATGCTTGGTATGGACTAATTCAATTATATAAAAATAAAGACAATACAACTGATAGAGAATATTATGATTTAGCAAAAGAATTAATGAACAGTTTAAAAAATTTTCCACTGCCTATGATGGATTTATTAAACTTATTTAAAAATGAAATAACTGAGCCAGAATATCAGGTTAAGTATACATTACTTGAAAAGTCTATATTAGAAGAAGCAACTAAAGTTACAGACTCTACAGTAGGACAAATTGGATTATCTGGAGTTACTAAAACAATGGCAAAATTCTTATTAGGAAAAAATGATTATTCTCTTGCAACATTCTCATTTGATGGAGAAAATGCTGGAAGGATAGTTTTATCAAATAAGTTTGAAGGAACTCAAGTTCATTATGAATACAGTATAGATGGAAAACATACTTGGAAGCAAACACTTGATCCTAAAGTTAAATTAACACAAGAAGAACTAAACCAAATTAACGCAAATGATGATATTGCTATTCATTTAGTAGGAGCAGCAGCTGACGATATATTTGTGATTGATATTCGTACACAAGATATTCCAGAAAATATCTATAATAATGATTTAGAAAATAGAGTAATAGGCGTAAGCGATACAATGGAATGGCGCATTAATCAAAATGATGAATGGACATTGTTTAGTGATAAAGAACCAGATTTAACAGGAGACAAAACGATTTATGTAAGACACAGAAAGCATGGAGTATTTTTAGCAGGAGAAGAAAAGACCCTTAGATTTAGTAAAGATAATATAAATGAAAAAAGAAAATATATTCCTATTTCTCATTTATCAATACATAATTTTTCGACTGAAGCTACTAATCAAGGACGATATGCAAGAAATGCAATAGATGGAAACTATTATACTAATTGGCATTCAGCTTGGAATGGAACAGATACAGAAAGATATATTTCTATTAAATTAGATAAGCAAGTTTATCTATCAGCTGTTGAATATGTACCTGGTGGCGGAGGGAATGGAAAAATTTTAGATGGAACTTTATATGGAAGCATTGATGGAAAAGAATGGACTCCCTTAACTAAAGTAACTAACTGGGCCGCAAATGAAAATATCAAATCTTTTGAATTAGAGGAATCAAAAAAAGTACAATATATAAAAATAGTAGCAGATAGAGCTTCTAATGGAAATTGGATAGTTGCTAGAATGTTTAACTTTTTTGAAGACACAACAAAGATAGAAAAATTAACAGCAGATATTGAATATAGTACAACTCAACCAACTGAAAATAGTGTTATTGCAAGATTAGTTAATGCAAATAGAAGTATAACAATTACTAATAATGGCGGAAAAGACACATATATATTTACTGAAAATGGAGAATTTACATTTGAGTTTGAAGATGAAAATGGAGAAAAAGGACAAGCAACCGCAAAAGTTAATTGGATTAACAAAAAGCAACCACCAAATAATAATCAGTCAAGTAACAAACCACCAATTAGTAATAATCAAAACAGTAATAAAGTACAAGAAAATCCACAATTTGAAAAAAACAACGAAAATAATGCTACAATTCAAGAGAATGAAACTAAAAAAGTTGCCACTCAAAATTATTATTCTAAGAATATCAAAATAAGTATTTTAGAAAGTGGTATAGTAGAAAAACTTTCTCTAACAAAAAACGAGTTAAAATTAAATAAAAGTTTAATAGAAAAATTTGGAAATAATAGTGAATATTTTGAACTATACTTATTAGAT
>CATKYP010000117.1 GCA_949840855.1 uncultured Bacilli bacterium
TTCTATCATTTTGCCATTTACATTTTCACTTAATATAGATAAAGCAAATTTATCATTCTTTTTTAATAACTCATTTGTATAGTTTGTTTTCATAACTGCAACTGATATTAAAGGATTTTCGTCTGCACTTATTTGCGATACTGCATCAACTATACAACCACCATTATTAGTAGTTAATACATACATTCCTTGAGTTATATTTCTTGTTATTTTTTTATTCTTCATAATGTTAATCCTTTCTTTTTTATATTATAACATTTTATTTATGATTTTTATTACTCTTAAAAAATATTATCAATTGTTTTTATGTATTCACTTATAATATCACTTGTTTTACTTTTATAGATAATATCTTTAGCTAAAGTTATATTATCTGTTACAATATTATCTACATTTAAATCTATCATTTTTCTTATACTTTCTTCAGTATTTACTGTCCATACATATAATTTTTTTCCTTTTTTATGAATATTATTTACTAGATTCTCGTTAACATTAGATGCTTCAACACTAAAGTGATCTGCCTTATCTAAATAAGTAATATCACCATAAGCTATACTCATTACATAAACTGTTTCTATTTTAGAATTGTATTCTTTTACTTTTTCTAAAACACTATAGTTTTGTGAAGTAATAACACAGTTTTTAGCATAATTAAATTTATTTATAATATCAATTATTTCCATTTCAAAATTTTTTTCTTTTCCTGTTGGTTTTAATTCAATATTTAGTTTCATATTATTCTTCTTGGCCCACTTTACAACCTCTTTAAATAGAGGAATTCTCTCACCTTTATATTTTTTTGAAATAAAACTACCAGCATCAAGATTCTTTATTTCATCATATGTTGTTTTCCAAACTTCTTTATTTAGTCCTGTTGTTCTTTTTAAATTAGTATCATGTAAAACAATTAGCTCTTTATCCTTTGTTTGTTGAACATCAAGTTCTATCCAGTCAGCTCCTTCTTTTTTTGCCCCAATAAAAGATGATATTGTATTTTCTGGATATTTTATTGAAGAACCCCTATGTGCTGTTACTTCAAGAGTTCTAGCATACTCTATATTTAAGTTATATTCTCCTTTATAAATTCCATAAGTAAATACAGTTCCTAGTATTAGAACAATTAAATATATTATTATTATTAATTTTCTAATATTTTTATTTTGTTTCTTATCTTTTTTTATACTTTCTATTTTAAGAGGACTAATTCTTTCTTTGTTTTTCTTTTTATGTAAATAGTATAGTGAACTTATTACAGCATAACTAATTGGCAGAGCTATAAGTACATAAACAATTAATGATAAAGCAATAAATAGCCAAATGATTGTTGCTATTATACTTTTTACTATGATAATATCTTCAAATATCTCATCTAATAAAAATATTACTATGATACCTATAATTACAAATATAAAATAAGTAATTGATGAGACAAGTTGGATACTTACAAGTGCAAATAAATCTTTTAAGTGATTATGTTTACTTAGCTTAATACTTCTTTTTCTGGCTTCCTTAAAATCAACATCTTCTAGTATATAATAATGAAATGAATATATCCATCTTAATAAGATTATTGTAAAAAGAATAGTAATGATAATAGTTATATATATAAGAGATGTATTTTGCATTATAAATTCACTAATAAACTCTGGTATTTTAATTGTTGATATATAGCTAGATGCAACACCCATATTCAGAAATGGTATTATAAATAAAGTTAAGAAAGCTAAAGGAATATTATTAATAGTAAACATCTTCTTACATTTTTTTAATGAGATACCTATTATATCTAGTATTTTAATTTTTCTATGATTATAAGAAGCATCTAAAATAATAATTATTGTAGTTATATCAAACATTGAGTAAATCATTACAACTAATATTAGTATCAAAAGTAATATTATTGTTAGTGGATTTATTAAAAAACTACTAATATTTTCTAAAGTTAAGTATTTATATCCTGTTAAATTCATTATTAAATTAAAACATTTAATAAATAATGGTGTAAATATTGTTAAAGATATTATTTTAAATATAAATTGAAATTCTATTAATGTTTTAAAATTATAACTTAACATTTGCCAAGTTTGTCTAAATTTTTGCATACTACTTCTCCTATTTCAAAAACGCCTTTATAAACTTATAATTATTATACTATAATATAAAGTTTTAAAGTATATTTTTCTATTATATAATTTTAGAAAATAAAAAAGAACAAATAGTTATTCTTTAGTTAGATATAGTTAATATGTTACCACTATTATCTAATATTGCAAACTCATCTTTGCCATAAAAAGTTTTATGTATTTCTTTTATAATTTCTACTTGTCCTTTTAACTCTTCATATACTAAATTTATATCTTTAACATTAATAAATAAGGTAAATGTTGGCTTTATTTTATCAGTTTTTAATGAAGGATACTCTTCTATTAGATTTTTCTTTTCTTGAAACATAATTTCGATATTATCCCTATTAAGGATAGCAAACTGTAATTTATTATTTTCGCTTGGAACACTTATTATCGTTTTAAAGCCTAACTTTTCCTCATAAAATTTTATTGTTTCTTCTACATTTTCTACCATAATATTGGTTGTTATTTTTTCATACATATTTCTTCTACCTCCAAATACTATTATAAATATTAAATAATTTTTTGTATTGGAAAAATGGGACATTTAACTTTTATATTTATCAGTAATTTGTAGAGGTGAAATACCTGTATATTTTTTTATTTCCTTAATAAAATGAGATTGATCATAAAAACCACAAATAATAGCTATATCTGATAGATTCATATTTTTTTCTAATATTAGGGTTAAGCATAAATGTAGTCTTAAGATATTTAATAAAATTTTAGGACTTATTCCATAATTTTTTTTAAAAACTCTTAACAAATGCCTTTTATCATAATTAAGTTTTTTCGATATATTAACTACATTTTGTTCATTTGGCTTTATATATAATTCATCAATTAATTCAATATAACTATCATTTGTTGATTTTTCAAATTTATATAATAAGTATTCTTTTAAGATATTAATTTTGTCACTTATATTTTTGCTAGTGAAAATACTTTCTAGATTATACTCCTTTTCTATCTTTGAAAACAAAATTGGAGTATCTATAATTTTATCAGCACTAATTTTGAATAAACTATAAAAGGCTCCTGGTTTTAGTCTAACTCCCATATAGTCTATATTTTCTTTTAATTCTAATGGTATTATTTTTTTACTAAAGCCTACAAAACTAATTGTATTTTCTACAAAATCAATAATAATATCAATACAAGCATCGGGTAGTATATTATTGTAAATAGTTTCAGATAAATAGTCCTTAGATTTCATAGTCCATATGCAAAAGCAATATTTATTTAATTCTTCTAATCTATATTCATTATATTCAATATTTTTTTTAAATTCATCATCTAATAAATATGGTACTTGTTTTGGATAATACATATTTTTTTTCCTTTTGATAATATTTTTTTATATTTCACAAATAAATTATAGCAAACCTTAAATTATAGAACAATAATTTGTAATTATTTATATAGATTCTCTGCTTTCAATTTTTAGCAAAAAATCTATTTATTTATATTTTTAATATAATGAAAGTAAATATCATCTTATTTTACTTATCTTTTATAATAACACTGTTTATTAATCTCCAAAAGGCATCTATGTTATCTGGAATATATTTATTTATATATACTTCATACTTACTTTCTTTCTCAATAATTTT
>CATKYP010000118.1 GCA_949840855.1 uncultured Bacilli bacterium
TACTTATTATTTTCTATTATAAATATAATTAGCAATATAAAAAATATCAGTATTATAATATAATTAGTTAAAAAATATTTATTCAGTCTATTGTCAATATATAAGTTATATAGTAAGTTTATAATTACTAAAAATGATAACATAAATACTATTGCTGTTGATTTTATATTTTCCCTTTTTAATTTTTGAAAGTATATTTGCAATTTTTTTGAAAATATTGAAATCTTTGATATTAGAAATGTTGTTATTGCTATAGTTATATTTGTTAATAATGTTTGGTACCAAGTATTTCTCCATGATGCTATTGGTAATATATTTACATATATTATTGTATTTGCTAAGTCTGCTATTAGTTCCATAAACATAACAGCTAAAAATGCTATTGTTACTTTATATACTGATTCATCAAATATAAGTCTATATGCAATTAAACTTATTATTGTTCTGACTAATATTGGTTGTACTAGATATTCTTTTTCATATCCTAAACTAGATACTGCTATTATTAGTATTGATAATAGTATTATTTTTATGGAAAATAGTTTTTCATCCGAATTTAATAATTTTTTCATTATATAAAAATCTAATATTGTTAGCATAGTAAAACAAAATATATTAGTTATTGTTTCTAACACGTTCTACCAACTCCTTTTTACTCTCTCTTGATACTAAACTTGATTCTTGCCCATTAATGAAATCAACTGTATTTGTTTTAGAATCGAATCCTCTCACATTTTTTATATTTACTATTAGACTTCTACTTGCTTTCATAAAATTTTCATCTAATTGATCATACAAGTCATTTAAGGTTGATTGTACCTCACGTTCACCATATGTTGTTACTATCATACATTTTTTACTATCTATTATTTTTTCAATATAAATAATATCAGCCAATTTTATTTTATGAATTGCATAATCATATTCTATTATTATACTTTTACTTCCTCTATTATACTTTTTTAAAATATTAGTTAAGTCATTTTCTAAATTAAGTTCAAAATTATTTAACTTATTTATAAAGTCAAATAGACCTAATCTATTACCCAATGCTTCATATCTAAACTCCTCATGTGCTGTAACTATTATAATTATAGAGTTCCAATCATCATATTTTTCTCTTATCAATCTTGCAGCATCTAAGCCAGAGCCATTTTTAGTTTCAATATCTAAAAAGTACACTTTAAATGTAGTACTTGGCTTTGAAGTTTTTTCAAATTCTTTTCCATAACCACTATAACAGTGAAATTTACACTCTATTTCTTGATGTTTTGACATAAACTGTGAAATCTTATTTTTGAGCATAATATTAAAATCTTTATTATCATCACATATCACAAATTCTATCATTTTCTTCACCTCTTTTTAAACATAGATATTTTACCATATTAGGTTTTTATACTGGTAAAAATTAACAAAAAAGCAACTATAATGAAAATGAGTATTTGTGTTATATATCATTATGCTATAGTCGCTTTTTTGATTTATTTTTATTATTTCTTCTATTATTTTGTCTATTATTCTTATCTGATATTATACTTGTTTTGAATACAAACCATGCAATTATTATAAATAATATAATATATACAGTTATACTTAATTTTGAATTTTTTATCATATATAAGATCGTTGCAATTGAAAATAGTATATCCATTATGTATATTATTAAAACTGTAGTTCTTTGGCTGAAATTCATACCAAGAAGTTGATGATGTAAATGTTGCTTATCAGCTGAAAATATTGGTTTTCCTTTTAATGCTCGTCTTATTATTGCAAATAACGTATCTAATATTGGTATCGCTAATATTAGGATAGGTACAAAAAAGGAAGTTAATGCTGGTCCTTTAAATTCAAGCATTGAAATTATTGATATAATAAATCCCATAAAGGTTGCTGAATCCCCTGCAAAAATTGTTGCTGGATAAAAGTTATGAAGTAAAAATCCTAAAGTTGAACCTAACATTACAAAAGTAAGAATCATTACAAGGCTTCCACCTCTTCCTTGATATAATCCAATTATTCCTATCGTTAAATAGAAAATTGAACAAACTCCTCCACTTAATCCATCAAGACCATCTATTAAGTTTATAATATTAGTACAGGCTATTATAAAAAATACAGTAATTAAGTATGACCATATACCAAAGTCGAGGGAGAAACCAAAAGCTGTTACATTATTTAAAGTTATTTGACCATAAAATACTATTACAAAAGCTGCTATTAAGTGACCTGTTAGTTTTTGCCAGGCTTTAATTGGATTAATGTCATCTACTATACTCGTGAGAATAATTATAAAACTTCCTATTAAAATAGAGTTCATTTGGATACTTTGACTTCCAAATATCATATATCCTATTAGGAAGCTTAAGAATATACCTACTCCTCCAAATTTGGCTGTTTTATTCTTATGAATATGTCTATTTTCTTCATCCTTTCTTGGTATGTCTATAGCATTTACATGAAATGCTATTTTTTTCATTATTGGCATAATAAATGCAGAACACAAAAATGTTACTGCAATTATTTTTATGCTTTCTATTATTTCTTTTGTCATATTACTCCTCGTTTCTATTATAATTATAGCATGTACAATGCTTTTGAAGCAATATTTTAGATCTTATATATAGTTAGTTAGCAATTTATCATATGATATAGTATTGAATTAAATAAAAAAATACTCTCTTTTAAGAGTATTAATATTTTCTTATTTAATTATTGTTTTTATCTAGTAATCTTACATTATCAAGTAAAATTCCTGTTCCTTCTGCAACACATGTTAATGGAGAATCTGCTATTAAAGTTGGGACTTTTAATTCTTTTTCAAATAAGTCGGTTAATCCTGATAATAAAGCTCCTCCACCTGTCATTACAATTCCGCAATCAACTATATCGGCAGATAGCTCTGGTGGTGTTTGTTCTAAAACAGTAGTTACTGCTTTTACTATTTTTTGTATACTTTCTTTTAAAGCATCTTTCATCTCTTCTTGATTTATTGTTATTGTATGTGGTAATCCAGTTAGTAAATTTCTTCCTCTAACTTCCATTTTTTCACTTTTTTTTGGATCATAAACATTTATAAAGTTTATTTTTATTTCTTCTGCTGTTTTTTCTCCTATTAGTAGTTTATATTTATCTTTTATATATTTTACTATGTCTTGATCAAATACATTTCCTGCTATTCTAACTGATTGTGATATTACTATTTCGTTAAGTGATAAAACAGCGATATCTGTTGTTCCCCCTCCAATATCTATTACCATATTAGCACTTGGTTTAGATATATCCATTCCTGCTCCAATTGCTGCTACTTTTGGTTCTTCCTCAATATATACTCTTCTAGCTCCTGTTCTTTCAGCTGCTTCTTTTATAGCATTTTTTTCTACAGGAGTAATATTTGATGGACAACATATAAGAATTCTTGGACGTGCAAAGATAGTTCTTGCTTTTATTTTTTTTATGAACGTGTTAAGCATTATTTCAGTTACCTCAAAGTCTGCTATTACTCCATCTTTCATAGGTTTTATTGCTTTGATATTATCTGGAGTTCTACCAAACATTTCACTTGCTTCTTTTCCTGCTGCAATAACTTTTTTATTTTCTGTATCTATTGCAACAATACTTGGCTCATTTAGAACAACTCCTTCACCTTTTACATATATTAATACATTAGCTGTTCCTAAATCTATTCCTATATAAAACATGTAAATCCCTCCTGTCTGTCTCTTCAATATACACAC
>CATKYP010000119.1 GCA_949840855.1 uncultured Bacilli bacterium
GATTGATATAAATATTGTTGAATATATTGTAATTGCATTAGTTTTAATAATAATAATGTTTGCAATTATAAAAGCTACTAGAAAAGATGCTAATTTAGACTTAAACAAATTAGTAGAATATCTTGGAGGAAAAGAAAATATTATAAAAACAGAAACTGAATTATCTCGTTTTAAAGCAACGCTAAAAGATATTTCTAAAGCTAACAAAGAAGGAATACAAAAACTTGGAGCTAAAGGAATCGTTGAAATAGATAATCAACTAAAAATAATTTTAGGACCTGAATCTAAGCAGTTAAAAAAATATATTGATGAACTAAAATAGTTTTGTTATTATATAATAATAAGAAATAAGCACTACAATGTGCTTTTTAATTTAGATTTAAGTTTAAGAGAGGTATAAGTATGATTTATTTAGATTACAGTGCAACAACCCCCCCTAATATTGAAGTATTAAACACTTTTGTTGAAGTAAGTAAAATTTTTTTAGGAAATCCTAACTCCTTACACAAACTAGGATTAGAGGCAAAAAATTTAATAGATGAATCAACTAAACAAATAGCAAATATATTAGGAGTAAAAGAAAAAGAGATAATTTATACCAGTGGAGCTACTGAGTCAAATAATGCTGCGATTTTTGGCATAATAGAAAATTATAAAATGAGAGGAAAAGAAATAATTACTACAAAACTTGAACATTCTTCGATTATTGAACCTCTAAACTATTTAGAAAAAAAGGGCTATACTATTAAATATGTACAATTAGATAAATATGGAAGAGTAGATTTAGAAGACTTAAAAAATAAAATATCAAATAATACTGTTTTGGTTACTATATCAAGCATAAATAGTGAAATAGGGATAAAACAAGACTTAAATAAAATTGGACAAGTACTAGAAAAGTATCCTAAAATAATATTTCATTCAGATATAACTCAGAGTATTGGCAAAGAGAAAGTAGATTTATCACTAGTAGATTTAGCAAGTTTTTCTTCGCAAAAATTTTATGGATTAAAGGGATGTGGAGTGCTTGTGAAAAAAGAGAAAATAGAATTGACTCCATTTATAAAGGGAGGAAAATCTACTACTAAATATAGAAGTGGGACCCCCTCGCCAGCTTTAATAGCGTCAACTTCTAAAGCTCTTCGCCTAGCCTATGATAATTTCGATGATAAGTGTGAAAAAGTAAAAGAATTACATACTATTTTGATGGATGAATTAACTAAAATAAAAGAAGTAGAAATAAATAGTAATAAATATTCTATTCCAAATATTGTAAATATAAGTATTTTAAATATCAAGCCAGAAACAATGCTACATGCTTTAGAAGAAAATGATATATATATTTCTACCAAAACAGCTTGCTCTAGTAATAATTACTCTGATGCAGTCTATACTGTAACTAAAGATGATAATTTATCAAAAACTTCACTTAGAATAAGTATTTCTCACTTAACTACTAAGGAAGAAATATTAGAATTTATAAATGTATTAAAAGAAAAAATAAATGTATTATCTTTAAATAATAATGCAAAATAGAACAACGAATTGTATTATAAAAGCTTGAAAAAAATAATAAGTATTTTATTTATGTATGTGATATTATAATCACGATTTCATATAATATTATATAGTATAGTAATCAAAAATTCTCTATTTGACATTTATAAAGAAGTAGGATATTATTAATTTGTAATCAGATGAGGTGAACTATGAAAAAATCACATATTGTAAGTTTATTACTTTCAATCAGTGGAACAAGTATGATAGTAATTGCACTTATCATTATTGGATTAACAGATAAGAATAGTTTTATATCATATACAGGTGATCAGATATTAACAGCTAGTATGAAATATACATCTGCATCTACTGTTAAAGAAGTAAATATGGAAACCTCTCCAAGTGCATCTTTAGATATTGCCCCAGCTGTTCAAGGAGATTTAATAACCAAGATGACTGTAGAAGAAATAGGAACACAGCTAAATAAGCATTTAGGAACAGATCTTTTGATGAATAAAGGTGAACTAATTGCTAGCTATGCTATAAGTCTTCAAGTTGACCCTTTTGTTGTAGCTGCTATTATGCTTCATGAAACAGGATGTGGCAGTAGATGTAGCGGCCTAGTTAGAGCTTGTAATAATGTGGCGGGTCAAAAAGGAAGCCCTGCTTGTGGTGGTAGTTATAAAGGATATGCATCAATTGATGATGGGATAAGAGGCGCTATTGATAATTTATATAGAAATTATTATACAAAAGGATACAACACTGTAGAAAAAATAGGACCAAAGTATGCTGAAAGTAATACTTGGGTATCTAAAATAAATGCATATATTGCAAGATTGAAAAGTTAAGTTAATATAAGAAGCAGACAATGCTTCTTTTTTGTGTTATTTTAGAAATAAACTATGTTGCAGAAAATAATCTACAGTTTTATAATAAAAATAAGCAGGAGGTGTCTAATGAAAGAGAGAATTATATTTCATATAGATGTAAATAATGCTTTCTTATCTTGGACTGCAGTACATAGATTGAAAAATGGTGAAAAATTAGATATTAGAAAAATACCATCAATAATAGCAGGAGATGAAAAAACTCGTCATGGTATAGTACTCGCAAAAAGTCCAATAGCTAAAAATATGGGGGTTAAAACTGCGGAAACGATTTATTCTGCAAAAAGAAAATGTCCTAACTTAAAGGTATTTCCTCCAGAATTTGATTGGTATTATGAAGAATCAAACAAAATGTACAAGTATCTATGTAAATATACTCCTCAAATAGAACGTTTTTCGATAGACGAATGTTTTCTAGATTTAACAGGAACTAGTCTTTTATATAAAAATTATGAAGAATTAGCCAATAAAATAAAAAATGATATCAAAAATAATTTCGGATTTACAGTTAATGTTGGTATAGGAAACAATAAGCTATGTGCTAAAATGGCTTCTGATTTCACAAAACCAGATAAGGTTCATACACTCTATAATAATGAAATAAAAACGAAAATGTGGCCTCTTCCAATAGAAGACTTATTTATGGTAGGAAAAAAGACTTCTACTATATTAAGAACACTTAATATAAATACTATTGGAGATTTAGCAAATGCCAATGATAACTATTTAAAAAGATATTTTAAAAACCAAACTAGATTTTTAAAAGACTCAGCTAATGGAATAGACTATACAAAAGTAGCACCACGAATCCCAAAAAACGAAAGTATAAGTATTTCAGAAACATTACCTTATGATTGTGATGATTATAAAAAAATAGAAGAGGTATTATTTAGACAAACAGAAGAAGTAACAAGATTATTACGGGAACAAAAGGAATATGCGAAAACTGTTGCAGTAACATACAAAAATTCTTGTTTTGAAACATACTCACATCAACTAAAACTAAATGTGCCACAAAATTCGACTACAGAAATATACAAAGCCGTAATAAATAGTTTAAAAGAAAGTTGGAAGGAAGATAAAATTAGAAATATTGGAATAAGATTAAGTGATCTGACCAAGAATAGAGTAGAACAAATATCGATTTTCAAAACAGAAGAAACTGTTAATTCAAAAGATGACTTAATTCAAGAAACTATTGATAACATAAATAAAAAATATGGTACAGCTAGTGTAATGCCTGCATCTATAAAAATAATTGGGAGATCAATAAAACACAAAAAAACGAAACAATAATTTTTGCTTATCTAAAAAAAATATTATATAGAAAAAAGGATATATATATGG
>CATKYP010000120.1 GCA_949840855.1 uncultured Bacilli bacterium
AGCTTATGCAAAAGCATCGCTTCCGAATTAATATTTTTTTCGACTTATTGGGTATCACATCATTGACAACTACACAAAAAATCCTCCCCTGATTTTAAATTTTGATTAGTAGAGCATTGCCTATTATATCAAAGGAAGATTTATTTTCCCTCAACGCAAGTGGTTTAATTATATTCTTACCACAGAACATAATTAAAAACTAGAGAACCAATCTCTAGTCAAATAATAAATATGTAATTATTATTTTGCTGCATTAATCTGATTCATTACTTCACTCGCAAAATCTTCTTCTTTTTTTTCTATACCTTCGCCTACTGCATAACGAATCATCTTTTTAATACTGCCACCATTATTTTCAACATAAGTAGCTACATTTACACTAGAATCTTTAATAAACTCCTGTTCAGCTAAACAAATCTCTTTATAAAATTTATTGATTCTTCCATTTACCATTTTCTCCGCTATTTCTTCAGGTTTTCCTTCATTCATAACTTGTTCTTTAATAATATTTTTTTCATGTTCCAAAACATCTTCTGGCACATCTTCTTTAGTTATGCAAATAGGAGCCATCGCTGCAATATGCATACAAACATCCTTGGCTACTTCATTTGTAGTATTAGATAATACAACTAAAGCTCCAATCTTACCACCCATATGCAAATAACTTCCAAATACTTCATTATCTTCTTTAGTTACCTTTTCGAACCTTCTAAAACTTATATTTTCTCCTATTTTAGCAATAAGAGCTACTAGCTTTTCTCCAATAGTTACATCACCATCTTTTAAAGCTAAAGCTTCATCTATTGTCTTAACATCATTTTTTAATAACATATCAGCTAAATAAGAAGAAAAATCTATAAACTCACTATTTTTTGCAACAAAATCAGTTTCAGAATTAACTTCAAGAATTACAGCAGAATTATTTTCCTCTTTAATTACACAAATTCCCTCAGCAGCAATACGGCCAGCCTTTTTAGCAGCTTTATTCATTCCCTTTTTTCTTAAATAATCAATCGCTTCTTCAATATTACCATTTGTTTCATCAAGTGCTTTCTTACAATCAAGCATTCCAGCTCCTGTACGTTCTCTTAAATCTTTAACATCACTTGCTTTATACATAAATAAAATCCTCCTAATTTTAGTTTAATGCATCTATTAATTCCTGCTTTTTCATCGCAGAATAACCTTTAACTCCCTTATCCTTTGCCATTGCTTTCAATTCTGATAAAGTTAAATCTTCTAAATTACTTGCTTTTTTATTATCTTCAGTAATATTCTTTTTTACTTGTTTATCCTCTACTCTATCTTTAACTTCTTCTCTATCATCATGAGAATTTCTCTTGATTTGTTTCTTTGATTTTTCTTCTTCTGTAACAAAATCCAATACTTCTTTTTCATTTACTTCAGCAATAGCATTAGTAAGAACTCCTAATACAACTTTTACAGCTCTAATTGCATCATCATTACCAGGTATTACATAATCAACTAAATCTGGATCACAGTTAGTATCTACTACACCAAATACTGGTATTCCTAAAATGCGAGCTTCCTTAATAGCATTTTCTTCTTTTCTAGGATCAACTATTACTAATGCTTGAGGAATTTTTGTCATTTCACGTATTCCTCTTAAATTTTTATTTAACTTTTCATACTCTTTTCTTATTTTTATAACTTCTTTTTTAGGAAGTAATTCAAATGTTCCATCACTTTCCATTTTATCGATATCATCCATTCTTTTAATTCTTGAACGAATGGTCTTAAAATTAGTAAGTGTTCCACCTAGCCATCTCTCATTGACAAAATACATTCCTACTCTTTCAGCACATTCTTCAGCAGCTTCTTGGGCCTGTTTTTTTGTTCCGACAAATAATACTTGACCTCCATCTTCTGCTATTTTTTTCATAGCTTCATATGCTTCTTCTAAACATTTAACTGTTTTTGCTAAATCTATTATGTAAATATCATCTCTAGTTGTATAAATATATTTTCCCATTTTAGGATTCCATCTTCTTCTCTGATGTCCAAAGTGAACTCCTGCCTCTAATAAATTATTCATTGATACTATTGTACTCATAAATTTTTCTCCTTTTTGTTTTTTCTTCTACTAATCTTATGATTTATCACCATATGGCACTAGATAAATCCATAATTAGTATGCCTATTTTTCTAGAGCAGCAATTAAATCTGCTTTTTTCATACCAGTAACACCTGATATTCCTTTTTCTTTTGCTGCTTCTTTTAATTCTGCAACTGTCATTTTTGTATAGTCAACATTATTAGTTGATTTACTACTGCTTTTTTTTGTATTACTTTCTTCCTTACTGTTTTGCTTAGTAGAACTTTTTTTAGATGATCCACTATTAATAGTAACTTCGGTTTCCACTATTTTATCAGTTATTTTTATTTTACCTGCCTTGCCATCATTTGCAACCTTTACTAAATTTGCAAAAGCCTCTTTGTCATTTATTGCAATCTCAGACAACACCTTACGATTTATTTCAACACCTGCCTTATTTAAGCCTTCAATAAATCTTGAATAACTGATACCTTCTTCACGACAAGCAGCATTAATTCTAGTAATCCATAACTTTCTAAAATCTCTTTTCTTTTGTTTACGATCACGATATGCATATTGCCCTGAATGCATCAATTGTTCTTTTGCTGTCTTATATAATCTATGTTTACTACCAAAATATCCTTTGGCTTGTTTCAATACTTTTTTATGACGAGCTTTTGTAGTTGCTCCATTTTTAACTCTTGCCACTTTACTTTCCTCCTTTAAACTTTAGATTAAATTATTTCCTTTAATCTATTATAATCTGCTTTAGATAAGCTTGACCCTTTTCTATTTTTTCTATTAAATTTACTGCTTTTTGATCCTGTATTATGACGTGATCCTGGACAATAAATTTTGATTTTTCCGCTTTTTCTTACTTTCAAAACTTTTGCGGTTCCCTTATGTGTTTTAATCTTTGGCATAATTTCCTCCTATTTCTTATCTTTATCTTTTTTTGGTACAAGTAACATTGTCATCTGCCTACCATCTAATTTAGGTGCTTCTTGAATATCTGCATAGTCTAGTAACCTATTTGAGAATCGTTCAAGAACATCGCGTCCTATTTCTGTATGAGCCATTTGTCTTCCTTTAAAACGAATAGAAAGTTTTATTCTATCTCCCTTTTGAAGGTATTTAATAACATTTTTTAACTTTGTTTCAAAATCCCCAACATCTATTGTAGGAGATAAACGATATTCTTTTAATTCAGAATAATTTGCTCTTTGTTTCTTTAAAGATTCTTTTTCCTTCTTCTTTTTTTCATAACGGTACTTATTATAGTCCATTATTTTTGCAACTGGTGGATTAGCATTTGGACTAATTAGAACTAAATCAAGTGATGCATAACTTGCAAGTGTTTTAGCATCATTTATACTCCTTACTCCAACTTGTTCTCCTGTTGGACCAATTACAAGTACTTCTTTTGCTCTAATTTGGTCATTAATGTATAACTCACCCTTATTGTTTGCGATAACTAACACCTCCATAATATAAGAAAAGTGGATATAACAATATCCACCTAAACAAAATAATAATATTTAATATTTTATTATTTGGCTTTTTACCTACTGCTACTCGCTAAAGTCAGGTGGATATAAAATCTCTTTCCTTTTCTCAACTGTTAAAAGTATATGACATATCATCATAAATGTCAACTTTTTTATATATTAAA
>CATKYP010000121.1 GCA_949840855.1 uncultured Bacilli bacterium
TCTTTCTATATTCTTCTACTTTTTTATATTCCTTAGTATTTTTTATGTAGATAACTATACTTTCTAGACTCTTTTGTGAAGTATTACTTAGATAACTTTCCATCTAGACTCCACGTTTTAGCAGTAGTTATTATAACATCTACTAAATCCCCTTCTTTAATATTTTCTCCTGTAAAATTAATAAGTTTATTAGTTTTTGTATAACCATAGTAAAAATTTTCTTTTTTAGGAGATTTTCCTTCTGTTAATACTTCTACTTTTTCTCCTACTAACTTTTTATTATTTTCTAAAAAATACTTATTTACTAATTTGTTTAAGATTTGTAATCTTTCTTCTTTAATACTTAGGTCGACATTGTCTTTTAATTTAGCAGCTGGTGTATTTTCACGTGGAGAATAAATAAATGTATAAGCATTGTCATATTTACAGTGATTTACAACTTCTAATGTTTCTTGGAAGTCTTCTTCAGTCTCTCCAGGAAAACCTACAATAATATCAGTTGATATTGTAACTCCTGGTATTCTTTCTTTCATCTTATTATATAAGTTTAAATAACTTTCCTTAGTATAACGTCTACCCATCAATTTTAAAATTCTACTACTACCAGATTGAAGTGGTAAGTGAATACTAGGCATAATATTTGGATATTTTCCTATTAAATCTATCATTTTATCTGTAAAATCCCAAGGGTGAGAAGTTGTAAATCTAATTCTTTTTATATTTGTTTTACTAACATCTTCTAATAATTCTCCAAGTCCATAATCTTCATATAAATCTTTACCATAGGCATTAACATTTTGTCCTAAAAGAGTTACTTCTTTATATCCAGCTTTAACAAGATTTTCTACTTCGTTTATTATATCTTCACGCCTTCTACTTCTTTCTCCTCCTCTAGTATATGGAACAATACAGTAAGTACAAAATTTATCACAACCATAGATAATATTTACAAATGCTTTATAGTTATTGTCACGTTTTATAGGAATATCTTCTATCAAATCTCCTTCTTTAGAGAAAACTTCTATTTCCTGTTTGTTTTCAGTTATAGCTTTATCAATTATATTTGGCAAATGCTCTATATTATGAGTTCCAATAACGAAGTTCACAAATTTATAATCCTCAATTATTTTATCTACTACTCCTTCTTCTTGAGCCATACATCCACATAATCCTATTATTAAATCTTTCTTTTGCTCTTTTAAATGTTTTAATCTACCCAACATTCCAAATGCTTTATTATGGGCATTTTCTCTTATTGAACAAGTGTTTAATAAAACTATATCAGCATTATTATAATCTTCTTCCTCTATAAAACCGATTTTCTCAAGTAAAGCCTTTATATTTTCACTATCATGTTCGTTCATCTGACAACCATATGTTTTTAGATAATATTTTTTTCCACTATATTTTCCTATATAGTTTTTATCAAGTATATATTTTATTCTTTTATATGACTTATTTCTTCTTCCTGCATCTTTATAATTTGGTAAATTCATAACTTCCACTTCCATTTCCTTCTTGTATTATAAAGTTAAAAATAAAAAAAGTAAATATCATTACTTTTTGAATTTATTTACATGTATAGCCATCATTTTCTAGTGATTTTTTACTTTTTTCATAACCTTCATTATTCGAGATATTTAAGTTTTTTCTAGTTTCCTTGCTAATTGCTTTATTATCTACTATTAGATTAAATTTAATAGTATCATCTTTAGCACTTGTATGATAGGTTACTCCCTTTTCGTCTTTATATATACTATATTGTTGTTCTAAGCTTGTCTTAATAGTATCTTTATATTTTACATAAGTACTATCCAGTTTGGCATTAAGTTCTAGTTTAATAGATGTTATTTTATCATTTTTAAAATTTGTTGTAGTCGTTGTTGTTAGATTCATTCCTGTTTCTTTTTCTGTCTTAGTACAAGTTAGAGTCTTTTTCTTATCACACCCTGATATTAATACTAAAGATAATAATATTAGAATTAAGTATTTCCTCTCCACTTTAGTTTCCTCCTTATTTAGTATTATACACTTATTTTTTTCTTTTACAACAAAAGATAGCATAAAAATCTATGCTATCAAATATGAGTTGATAATAAGCTCCAAATTATTAGATTTATTAACTAATAATTCTTCCTTTATCTCTTCCATATTATCAGTAATTGCATCTAATAAATCTTGCATCTTTGGTAATAGAGTGTCCTTTTTTTCTAAATTATCTACTATTACTTCTAGATTATTAAGTTTAGAATATTTACCATAATATGAACTTTTTATATATGCCTTATACAGCTTTCTAAAGGTTATTATATCTATACAATCAAATCTTTCATCCTCTAATATTTTCATGCTTGTATATATTTTATTTCCTTTAAGAGACTTATCTAAAATGGTTTCATTATTATTGTTTTTTATATTAGGTATAAAACTACTATTTCTTCTTAATTGATCAATTATTTTTGCAACATATAATGAATCTATAGTTACTAAATAATGTGCAAATGTATCACCATCTATATTTTGATTGTTTACATTCCAGTCCTTGTTATGCATATGTTTTAATACAAGATCGAATTCTTTTAACTTTAATAGTCTCATTAATATGTCATTATCTTCTCCATCTCTAGTATTAATACTAACTATATTTTCTGATAAAATTTTATCAACTATGCTAAAGTGCCCATCTTTTATTAAATTAAAAATCAGGGATGGCTCACTACTACAAGCACTCATTGCTTGCTCTTCATTATAAAATATCATAAAACACCTCTTTTTAAAAGGACGCTTAGATTATACACTACTTTGCCTTTTTTGTCAAATATTTTCTATAATTAGTGCTTCTAGTTGTCATAAATCATATCTTTAATATTTATAAAAATATATGTACAAAATTATAAAATTATGATATAATATCTACGAAATTTTACAGGGGGGGGATTATATGAAAGGTAGAGATAATTTAATAAAACTTGTTAAGATTGAAAACTCTATTGCTACTATTTTTGAAAAACTGTCTATATTAGATATTCAAAATAAAATAGAGTCAAATGATTATAAGAAAAATCTTACAATATTATGCGAATTATTGAAAATAGAAGATAAATATCTAAGAAAAGTGTATGAGTATATTAATTATTTTGATAATAAGTTTGGAAATAATACTTTAAGATATGTTGTCTCAGAATATGGGTGCCATACTCCATTTATAGATAGCTTTTCTGAAGAATTTTTTTGTGATGATATAACAGATGAGCTTTTAGAAAATGATATTAATAATGATTCTAAAAGTACTTATACAAAATTTATTAATAATATATTTCATAGTAACTATGGTAAGAATAAGGATGAAGAGCTAGATAGTGCAGATATAATAAAAGAATACTATGATAATGGCGATACTTTAGTTATTGAGAATAAAGATAACATTTTTCAAGAAAACAATGGAAATAGCGATTTTGAAATTCTTGAATATACACGTTCTGAAGGTAACTTAATTTATCAAAGAATAATGTATGGTCTTAAGGCTCTTGAATATAACGAGCTAATTAATGAGTTAAAGAATAAAGATACTACTAATGTATCTGATTTAATAGATATTTGTTTAACAAGAGATAACTATGGCTAGTTATTTTAGAATGCGAAAAGAAAATTAATGAATTAAAGAAACAAGATTATATTAAGAATGAAGATTTTATTTATGAACTTACTTATTAT
>CATKYP010000122.1 GCA_949840855.1 uncultured Bacilli bacterium
AGAAGGGTTATAAATGTTTGATAGAATTATCTATATTGGTGATAGAACTTGTAATGTAAAAATTAAAAATAATGCAGATGTTACATTCAATTTAATGAATTTACATGTCATTTTTGAGGATCAAGAAAAGAAAATACTCGGAGAAGTAGACGATATAGAAGGCGATATTGTAAAAATTAGATTTTTAGGAGAAATAACAAAAAGAGGGTTATTAGGTGGAGTTATTCAAAAGCCTACACTAGATGCCAGAATAAGAGTAATTAAGCCAGAAGAAGTTCCAATTGTTACAGGAAGACACAAAAGAGGATATATGCTTTTAGGAAAAAGTCCATTTTACAGCGGAAAAGATGTTTTTATGAATGTAAATGGTTTCTTTAGTAACCATTTTGCCATATTTGGTAATAGTGGTAGTGGTAAAAGTTGTGGTATAAGTAGAATATTTCAAAATATGTTTTTAGACCAAAAACTATTTCCTTATAAATCTAATATTCTACTTTTTGATGCCTCTGGTGAGTATTACAATGCATTTAGAAATCTTTCGTCAATTAATCCAAATTATAATTATCGCTTTTTAACCACTAATGAAACTGATGGTATAGGAGAAAGATTAAGAATACCAATTTATTTATTGAATGTAGATGATTTAACTCTTCTATTAAATGCCACTAGTCATTCACAGATACCAATAATTGAAAGAATGCTAAAATTAGCAAGAATATTCTCTGAAGAGAAAGTGGATTCTAATGCCTTTAAAAATCATTTAATAGCAAAGGCTATTATGACTATTCTATACACAAATGAAACATCCCCTAATAAGAGAAATGAAATTTTTTCAATAATTGCAAGTTGTTCAACACCAGAATTCAATTTAGAAGCAGAGCTTCAAGGAATTGGATATACAAGGAAATTTAGAGATTGTTTCTTAATAGACCAATTTGGGAATTTTACAGAAAGTGTTTTAATGACTGAATATGTATCATCATTTATAAAGGATGAATATGACTCATATGAACCAGAAGGGAATGTTTTTTACAATTTAGAAACATTAGAAAAAGCACTTAACTTTACTCTAATTAGTGAAGGTTGGCTTAGAAATGAAAATACATATGCTGATTCTGTTACCATTAAAGTTAGACTTCACTCCCTAATAACTGGAGAAAATGCCAAATATTTTGATTATCCTGAATATGTAACATTAGACCAATTTATTTCATCATTATTGATTGTAAATGGAAAAAAATATCAATTAGTAAATATCAACTTAGATGATGTATCAGACGATTTCGCTAAAGTAGTAGTTAAAGTTTATTCAAGACTTGTATTCTCTTTTGCAAAAGGACTTAACGATAGGGCTAGTATTCCCTTTCATCTAATTGTTGAAGAAGCACATAGATATATTCAAAACGATACAGATAATTTCTTACTAGGATATAATATTTTTGATAGAGTAGCCAAAGAAGGACGTAAATATGGAGTAGTCCTAGGACTTATTACACAAAGGCCAGTAGAGATGAGTGATACTGTTATTTCTCAATGTTCAAACTTTATGATATTTAAAATGAATCATCCCGCTGATGTTGATTATATACGAAAAATGGTTCCAAATATCAGTGATGAAATAGTAGAAAAACAAAAAAGTCTTCAAGCTGGAACTTGTCTTGCCTTTGGTCAAGCCTTTACAATTCCTTT
Source organism: uncultured Bacilli bacterium (assembly GCA_949840855.1). Lineage (GTDB taxonomy): Bacteria > Bacillota_I > Bacilli_A > RF39 > UBA660 > UBA2730. Next base: position 1,690 of record CATKYP010000122.1, read on the forward strand.
AATTGTTAGATTAGAAATGCCTAATCCTGAGCCTAAGAGTGGAAACTGTGATGTTGTCACTATTTGGGATGGAAATGATGGCAAAGTAACAGATGAAGATGATGATGAGGAATTCTATGAAAAAATGGCATCAATAAGTGAAGAAATAAGTTCTAATTCAAATAATAGAGAACAAGATATAAATACTGAAACAAATAATACTCAGACTTATGGTGAAGATCATAATAACTCTCTATCGTTCAAGCAAGAAGAAAAACCAAATCTAATGAGTATAACTGACAAAAGTGATACAATAGTTTCTATTCCAGAATTTGATAAAACTATGATACCAAATATGATGATGGAGCCTGAAAAAACTAATACACATAATATGGTAGGAATTGATATCAATAATATGCCTGTTCAAGAAATTGCACAAATGCCAATAAATAATGCTATAGAAGAAAAAGAGATACCAAAGATCGAAAATAAACCTAAAAAAAGAGAAGTAGAATTTACAAATGGTAAAGATGCAAGTACTCTAGACCCTAGTAACTATGTAAATATAGGAAAGCAATTTGAAAATACTGCAGCTTTAGCACCAAATGTAGAAAAAGAAATAGAAAAACCATCAATAATTATACCTAATGGGCAAAATGTTAGTAATAGTTTAATGGAGGGCTTCCTAGGACAAGGAATAAGTATTGCAAGTACAGAAGCAGATATGTAAAATAAAAGTGATTAATCTATTAAATGATTATATCACTTTTTTTAATATTATTTATATCTTATATTTATATCTACAGGAGCATTAATGCCATCAACTATACCATCACTACAAATTTGCCAAAAAGTATAATTACCACGGTAAGATGTATTTTCGGTATAATGAGCAAGCCAAATAGGATAATCAGTCTTCAACCAAATTTTTTCCAAATAGTTTTTACTACTATAAAGGAGGCCTTCATATCCTGCCTTCTTAAAAACATCCAAAAAGCTGTTAGCCATTTCTGTAAGTCCAAAGAAACTTAGATTAAATTCATTATAACTATTCCAATTTTCCCAATCAAAAGCAACTGGTAATTCCACCTTATAATTTTCAATTTGCTTTAATACCCATCTAGCATCAGATTTTGCAGAATTTTCCGAATTTGCATATGAATAAAAATAAACACCTACAGGAATTCCAACCCTATTAGCTTCCTTAATATTACGCTCAAACTTAGTATCAAGGACATATTTACCACCAATACCATCAGTTCTACCCACTCGTATCATAACAAATTCAACTCCAACTTTTTTAAGTTTATCAAAATCAACATCACCTTGCCAATGAGAAATATCTAATCCTACTTCAGTATCTTCAGTTTTGTAGTTTTTAATAATATCAGAAAAGAGTGTTTTAGAATTATTATAATTAGTAGCATTATTATTACTAGGAGCAACTACATTTAAATTAAAACTTTTCTCTGTAACATTACCACTACTATCAGTAGCCCTAAAAGTAAGTGGATAACTATTTAATTTATTTATATCGTAATCACCAATAATCTCACATAAAGGTTTATTGTCATAATTATCACCACATAAAATATCCTCTACTAATCTATCTTCACTACCTAATGTTACTGTATAATTATCACTTAACCAAATAACAGGAGGAGTTGTATCAAGAACTTGTAAGTCATAACTATAACTTATCTCGATATTATCATCATTTATATACTTAAAATTAACTTTTTTATTACCAATCTTTTTTGTATCAATTTTATAATCATTTATAATTTTTCCATTAATATCAGTTATAAAGTCTGATACTTTTACATCACTTAAAAATTCAGTCTCAAGTTTTTCTATTAAACTAACACTTATAACAGCATTTTTAATTCTATAATACTTACTAAGATAAATTCCACCCAATATAAGAAAGAAAGTGCCAGTAATTGCAAATATAATAATAAATTTCTTTTTCATAAATCATACACCATTCCTATTTTATATATCATTATTATACACTAGCTTATAT
>CATKYP010000123.1 GCA_949840855.1 uncultured Bacilli bacterium
AAAAAATTAAAAGATTAAATAGTTTACAAGAAGAACTATCTGGTAGTGTTAAAGAAAATTTAGATAAATATGGATGGTTATTAAGGAAGCCTTATAAATTTAAATCTCAAAAATTCTATAGATGGGATGAGGATGAATTTATGAGTAAATATCATTTTGATGAAAATGCTGAAAATATGTATGAAGAATTTGAGGATGAAGAAGAAAAAGATATAGTAAAAATAAATATTCATGATTTTAGAAAATTCTCCAAAGACCCACATAATAAAGTAGATTATCCTCCATTTGGTGGAGGGGATGGAATGGTCCTTATGCCTCAACCTATTTTTGATTGTGTATTATCTTTGAAAACAGATGAAAGCTATGTTATACTATTAACACCAGACGGAGAAGTTTATAACCAAAAAAAAGCATATCAATTGTCCAAAAAGAAACATTTAATATTAATATGTGGACACTATGAAGGCTTTGATGAACGGATTAGAACTTTAGCTGATATAGAGTTATCAATAGGTGACTACATTTTAACTGGAGGAGAATACGCAGCAATGATTATAGCAGATTCTATTACTAGATTATTGCCAGGAACAATAAAATCATCATCCCATGAAAATGATTCATTTAATAATAACTTATTGGATTATCCGAACTATACAAAACCAAGAGTATACAATGGAATGGAAGTACCAGAAGTATTATTAAGTGGTAATCACAAAAAAATAGCTGAATACAGAAAAGAAGAAAGCCTAAGAAGAACTAAAGCAAGAAGACCAGATTTGCTTGAAAGGTAAGTGAAAAGATGAAGTTTGTTATAAAAAAAGAAAGCAAAAAGGAAGCTCTAAAAAACAAGATAGTTATTGAAGGCTATTGTTTACCTTCTAGAAATCATAGTTTTATAATAGAAGATGAAATAATAAAAAGTATTATAGTAACAAATAAAAAGCTTGCTCATAAATTTGCATCACGTGCGGCCTTTAAAAAATACAATAAATTAATAAAAACTCTAACTGATCTATATATAGATGAAGAGGATAATCCAAATGGTATGGTAGAAATTTTAAATCAAATAGAAAAGTTCAAAATAGAAATTAAGATAAAATATCGTAAATACTTAAAGAAAAAAGAATTAGAAGAAATGGCTTCAAAACTAAAATTTATGCAAAAACAGGCTAAAGAAAAACAATATGAAATATATTATAATAGTGTAAGATTAAAGGAAAAAACCACTAATAGAACTAGATGAAATTGTTTGATAATGAAATATTTCAGATAGAAAAAGCCCATCAACTTATTTACAATCAAAATACTTTATGATATAATTAATAACATCAAAAGAAGTGATCCGCTAAGAGAAAATTATAAATAAATATTATGATCACAGATTATATTATATATTAGAAAGGAATAATACTTATGAACGTAATTGACAAGATTAATGAAAAACAAATTAGAAAAGATATTCCAGAATTTCGTGTAGGAGATACTGTAAGAGTAGACTACAAGATAATTGAAGGAAAAAGAGAAAGAATTCAAGCTTTTGAAGGTGTTGTAGTTGCTAAAAGAAATGGAAGTGTTTCTGAAACTTTTACCGTTAGAAAAACATCTTCTGGTGTAGGAGTTGAAAGAACATTCCCAGTAAATTCACCTAAAATTGCAAGTCTTACAGTTATACGTAAAGGACGTGTTAGACGTGCAAAACTTACATTTTTACGTGGAATGGTTGGCCAATATAGAATCAAAGAAAGAGGACAAAACAACTAAGGGGCTTCCCTTAGTTTTTGTTTATATTAATTATGAAAAAATATGTAAAAGAAATAGTACCGTATATCTTAGTAATAATATTAGTCCTGTTAATTAAACATTACTTAGCCTCTCCAATCAGAGTAAATGGTTCATCTATGTATCCAACTCTTAAAGATGGTGATATTATGATATTAAACAAAATACACTATCATCTAAATGATATACAAAGATTTGATATAGTGGTAATTAAAACAGAAAACTCACCAATTATCAAAAGAATTATAGGCCTTCCAGGAGATAGAATTGAATATAAAAATAACAAATTGTATGTAAACAATAAAAAAATAGAAGAAGAGTTCCAACACGCAGAAATAGAAGATTATAATATAGAACAATTGGGAAAAATAACAGTTCCTAAAAATAAATACTTTGTTTTAGGTGATAATAGAAAAAACTCAATGGATAGCAGATTTTATGGATTTATAGATAAAAAAAATATTGAGGGACGTGCGAAAACGATTATACTTCCATTAAAAAGAATTGGAACTATATAACTATATGAGGAGTAATAATTATGAAACAACAATAACTTTTACAAATAGCTAGAGAATTAAAAAAATATGAAAATAATAAAAAATGGATCGAAAACTTCCAAAATAAATATTCTAAATTCTTAAAAGATAATAATTATGATATCAATTTTTATGGCATAGGCGACATAACAACTAAAAATAATATAAATGTATTATATAAAAATAAAGTAGCTGGATTAAACTTTAGAATAAATGGCAGACCTTCAGGATATTATATTTTAATAAATAATTTTGAACAAGAAAAACAATATATAGGTATAGGAGTAGGAGAAACTTTTATTAAAGAATCATACGGAAATACTAATTATGTGATTTTTTAGGAAATAAACCCTATAAAACAGCTATTAAAAAATTAGAAGCAGAAAACGTAAAGGTTCCACCTGAAATAAAAGAATCTAATTTTTTCTTGATAGATTTAGAAAAATGTACAGACAATTATTTAAATAGTATTATAGAAGTATATATAAGTACCCAGAAGTTATGAAGGAATATTTAAATGAAAATAGAGAATATAATTTTAATATAGAATATGAAAGATATTGGAACAAAAGGACTAATGGAAACCGCAAAAAAGCAAGTGGAAAGGATAACGGAAAATTATTTGCAACTTATATTTGGTGCCTAATTAAAAACGAGAAAAATGAAAGCTCAAAGTTTGCCCTTGAAAAAACTGAGACAACTGACTATTTTGAAATAAATGAGAATAATATACACTATAATAATACAAACAAAATAGGTAAAAACGTAATTATATATGGTGTACCAGGTTCAGGGAAGAGTTATTTTTTAAAAAAGAAAATAACAAGTAGGATTAGTTCCCAGCAATTTGAGAGAATAATATTTTATCCAGAATATATGTATTATGATTTTGTAGGTCAAAAAGTACCTTCAAGTAATAATTCTGGTTTAGAATTTGAACCTGGGCCATTTGCTAGAATATTAAAAAAAGCTATAAGTGACACCAGTGATAAACACTACTACTTAATAATAGAAGAACTTAATAGAGGTAATGCCGAAGCAATATTTGGAGATATTCTGCAATTATTAGATAGAAGAAGCGATGGAAAAAGTGAATACGAAATAAATAATCAATTACTAAAGGACTATATAAATAAAAATAATAATAAAAAAATAGATAAGATTTATCTTCCAGCAAATTTAAGTATATATGCAACAATAAACAATTCAGACCAAAATGTTTTTACTTTAGATACAGCCTTTAGTAGAAGATGGGAATTTGAAGGGCAAAGTTCTAACCCTAAAGAAAATGAATTAGATGAAGTTGCTAAAGTATACTTTAAAAATAAGATAGTAGGTACTGAATATAATTGGAATAATATAAGAAAGAAAATA
>CATKYP010000124.1 GCA_949840855.1 uncultured Bacilli bacterium
ATTGCACTTAATCACTCAATTTTTAAATAACTTAAATTAAATTTTACTAAATCCTAAAACTTTAAGTTTTTAGAATCTACCAGTTATAATTGTACATTTACCTGTTCTTTCTGAAAAACTAGCTGATAGATAACCACCTTTAGAGTTTGCCCAAGTGTATCTTTTAAAACCTGAACTCTTTGATACTAATGTTCCTTGAACTCCACCAATCTTTTCTACAAATTCATCATATGTAAGTGATGTTCCGCTATCTAATAATGCTTTTATCTCATCATATTTTGAGAAATCTACTTTTTTATTGGCAATTTCATTTCTATCAATTGTTGCGGTTATAGTATTACCACTAGAGCCAATAGAAACTTCTATTTTTGTTTTATCTGAAAAGTTCCAATAATATTTATTACTATTTTCGTCTTTCTTTTCTCCTTCAAAGCCTATAATATTATTAATCTCTTCGATTGTATTTGTTATTTCTATTGAATTTAAACACTCTTCAATCTTACATTTTCCTTTTGTCTCTTCTTTTATGTCATTTTCTTTCTTATCAAGAGTATTCCATTTTTCTTTTTGATCAGTACAACCTGTTGTTAAACCAATTACTAATCCAAAAAATAATAAATAATAAAATATCTTTTTCATTGTATCTCACCTTTCTTTGTATAATATATTATACTTACTTGTTTCCATATTTAGTATATCATATATTTAGTTGGTATCAAGTTTTAGTAGTCAATTTATACTTATATTCTACTATTTTTCTTTTTTATAGGATGTCTAATTACTGTTTTTAGTTTAGTTTCATCACATCTTCTTGGATCACTTAAGTAAATTTCGTGGTGTAATCTACTATCATTTATGTCTAGTTCATAACCATTTTCTTCCATATATTTATGCATTAATTCTATCGTTATTGGTTCATCGTCATAAGAGCCTATATGCATACATTGAACAGAAAGTCCCTCATCATAAGTTAAAAATTCTACTTTTGAAAAGTCTTTCTTTTTCTTTTTAGTCGCCTCTTCTATTGCCCAATTAAAGTCCTTTTTTGTAACAAAATCTGGTAATCTAATTAATGAAATAAAGTTCATATTATCTTTATTATTATAATCTATTCTATCCCCCATACCATTTTGATTCCAAAATCCTTCAAGGGGAGGAACAACATATTCAAAATAACCATCTATTTTATATGATCCTTTATAACTCATTTTTATAGTGAATGCTATAGAATATAATAATTCAATCGACTTTTTATATTCACTATTTTCCTTATTTGGATCCCCTTTTCCTCTTACAGCAAGATATTTCATTTTTGGAATTTCTACAATACTAGGTTTATTTTTAGGCATATAAAATTCCTTATATTCTTTTTTATAATCAAAAGCCATATAATATTCTCCTTTTATATATATTATTATAATATCATTAAACCAAAAGAATATATAGTTCTATTTTTCTTGAATACTTTCCAGTTTTATATTGGAATCACTTTCATCTATATTTTTATTTATAGATACAAATAATACATATCCTATTAATGCTGTTAGTATTAATATACTTATCATAAATCCTTTGTATTTCATACAACTAGTACCTCCATATATTTATAAGGTAACAAAAATAGTATAGTTGTTCTAGCAACTTTATGTAGAATTTTGATAAATCCTAGTAGCATTTAGTTTTTTTACATTTTATTTAAGCTTTACAATATAAAAAGCTTACATCACATTTTATATTGTAAGTTTCTTTTCTTCTTCAGTAGTTTGATAAATAATGTTATCACGCTCTCTATATATTTCAAAAATATATTCTAATTTATTAAATAATTCATCTACTTCTATATTAGGATTTTTTAACATTTCAATATGAGTTATTGCTCTTCTTAATTTTTCTTCTGTTCTTATGTATCTATTCATATCTGTTATTTCATCAGTTTTAGTAATTACATTTATTAATTTGTTTTCTTCTTTATTTTTTTGAATTTCTATAATTTTAGATATTATTTTTTTGATATATAGACAGTCTCCATCTGGATAAATTTCTATTTTCCCTGTAATTTGTCTTTTTCAAGAAGAGTGCAGAAATCAGCAGTTTGCTCATATGTTAGACTTCCTAATACTGAAAGTCTTTCATCAATAATTATATCTCTAACACTAATATAATTATTAGCTTGTCTTCCTACTACTGCTTTTATTCTATGATCATAGCAGTTTTCTAATTCCTTTGCTACACTTTCTGTTTCAATTCTTTCTATACTTTTGTTTTGTTTTAAGATTTCAAAGTCACATTTTGATAATTGATAGTTAAATAAAGTAACACTTTTTAAAGATTCATTTTTTGCTATTATATTAAAATAGGCCTTATTCATATGATAATTTGAGTTTAACATAATTGATTTAAAAGTCTTTTTCTTATAAGAACAAAGTTCCTTTATAAAATTATCAACCTTTTCTCTATTTTCTAAATAAAATTGTTCTGAAAAAATTATACTATAATCATCTTCTTCAATATCTGCCTCTATCTTCTCTATAGAAATACACATTAGCCATTCCATATTAATGTGACTTAGTTTTTCTTCTAGTTCAATATCTGTCATATTAATCCCCCTTTTAATGAAGGATATTATAACACTTATTTCTTTATTTTATGAAGTTACTAATCTAGCCTTACTATTTTATTTATTCTACTAATTATAGATGAGAAATCTACTTTTGATAAATCAGTTGTATCTACGATTATCTCTTCACTATTCATATTAAATTTATGAGTATTTTCTGTTGCAATTTTAAATTTTTCAAATTTATCGAATTGTCCATTTCCTTTTAATCCTAAATGTCTTTCTTCTGAGTATTCTCTTTTCAAAAATCTTTGATGAAGTACTTCTAAATCTCCTTTAAATCTTATTATTACAGCAGTATATTCATATTGAGTTGTTAATCCTTTTAATATTGAACCAGATTGTTCAGTAAAATTACTTTCTAAAATAAAGCAGGTTTCAGTTTTCATAAGTTCTTCTGCTATATAATATAAAATTGTATAACTACTAATACCCATTTTTCTTTTTTCTTCATAAGCAATATCTATTTTATTTGATGAATCAAACATTAATTCTTTTATTTTATCTTTACTAAAAAATGGTAAATTAAGTTCTTGAGCAATCTTTTTTCCATATGTAGTTTTTCCCGCTGCTAAATCTCCTGTTATAATTATAATATATTTTTTTACCATATAACTTCTCCCTTATTGTAATTTATATTTTAATTTAATCTATACTATTTTTGTTCTTTATAAATTTCAAATAAGCTTTTATCAACTCCACATTTTGGACACTTAAAGTCTTCTGGCAATTTTTCTCCATAATAAATATAACCACAAACAGTACAAATCCAAGCTGTTTTAGGCTTATCTGTAATTACTTTTATTAAATCACTTTTATGTTCTTGGTAATAAGCATAACTCATAGGTTGTTCTTCTCTAAATACATCCGCTTCAATTAACCTTCCAATAAATAGTGTATGTGTATCATTATCAATACTATCGATAATTTCACATATCATATATCCTAGCGAATCATTTATAATTTTTATTCCTTCTACTTCTGTTGTTTTAATATTTTCAAATTTATCTATATCTCTCATTGAATTCATTCCAAAAA
>CATKYP010000125.1 GCA_949840855.1 uncultured Bacilli bacterium
AAGTATGTTAAGGAAAGAATGATTTTATGAAAAAACTAGATTTAGGAAGAGATAATATAAATAAATTACTTTTATCATTTGCTATACCTTGTGTTATTAGCATGTTAATTAATTCTGTTTATAATATAGTTGACCAAATATTTATAGGAAAAGGAGTAGGAACGGTTGGAAATGCTGCAACTAATGTAATATTTCCATTAGTTCTAATATATGGTGCTATAGCATCATTAATAGGTAATGGAACTAGCGCTAATTTATCACTGAAACTTGGAGAAGGAAAAAAAGATGAAACAAGCAAATCATTAGGAAGTTCAATAACAATTACTATGATAATAGCTATTATAATAGGAATAATTTCATACATTTTCTTACCTCAACTAATTAAAGCGTTTGGAAGTACAAAAACAGTTTATCCTTATGCAATTAGGTATGGAAGACTAATTGCAATTGGTTCTCCCTTTGTTATTATTTATACAGCCTTATCTAATATAATAAGAGCAGATAATTCACCCAAATATTCTATGCTTATGTTAGTTATTGGAGCAATTGTTAATATTATTTTAGATCCTATATTTATATTTACTTTTAATATGGGAGTAGAAGGAGGAGCATTAGCAACAGTAATAGGACAAGCAGTATCCATGATAATAGCGCTTTTATATATTCCTAAAATAAAAAGTGTAAAACTATCAAAGAAAGATTTTATCCCAAATAAAAGTATATTTAGAATAATAGGTTTAGGTTTATCTAGTTTTATAACTCAAATGACTGTTTTAGTTTTATTTGTTTTTATGAACAATATGTTAACAAGACTAGGAACAGATACTAAGTTTGGTGCTGATATACCATTATCAGTATATGGAATTATTTCTAAAGTAAATAGTTTATATATTGCTGCTATATTAGGAATTGCAATAGGCTCTCAACCAATAATAGGATTTAATTATGGAGCAGGAAATGAAATTCGTGTAAAAGAAGTACTAAAAAAAGTATTAATCATTAATTTTGCAATTGGTGTAATATTTAATCTACTTTTAATAATATTTCCAGAGCAAATTATAAGTGTTTTTATAACTAAGGAAGATGCAAATTATAAATTATTTATGGAATTTGCTGTATTAGTATGTCACTCATTTATGTTAGTTATGGGCTTAAATGCGTTAGAAATAACTACAAGTATCGTAGTTCAGTCTCTAGGAAATATTGTAAAGGCAACTCTTGTTTCATTTATTAGGCAAATAATATTATTTATTCCATTAGCATGCTTTTTAAGTCTAGTTCTAAAAAAAGGACTTAATGGAGTTTTATATGCTGGACCTATAGCAGATTTTATATGTTTTATTATTTGTATTTTCATATTCAAATCAGAATATGGAAAATTAACAAATAAAGATACAGTAGCTAAAGAGTATAAAGAAGAAGTAAACTATAATAAAAAAAGTAAGAGGAATAATATTGTTATAGCTATATCACGCGAATATGGTAGTGGTGGAAGATATGTTGGGAAGCTTCTAGCAGAAGAATTAAAAATTAATTTCTATGATAAAGAATTAATTAGTTTAAGTGCAAAAGAGTCAGGTCTATCAAAAGAATATATTAAAAAGATAGATGAAAAGAATTCTTCAATAAAATTTGAAAATAATAATGATGATAGATTATTTATCGCTGAAACTAAAGTTATTAAAAGCTTAGCTTAAACGGTAGATTTTGAAATTGTTGGAAGGTGTGCAGATTATATCTTAAAAGATAATAAAAATGTAATTAAAATATTCTTGTATAGTGATGATGATTCAAAAGTAAAAAGAGTCACTAAGTATTATGGAATAAAAAACAATAATATTTTAAAATATATAAATGATATTAATAAAGAAAGAAGAAAACACTATAATTATTATACAGGTAGAGATTGGAATAATAACAATAATTACGATTTGTTAATAAATGTAGATAAACTAGGAGTTGAAAAAACAGTTAAACAAATAGCTCAATTCATAGAAAACTATTATATAGAAGATAAATAAATTTAATTTAAGGATAACTAAAATATTATAAATTTATTGCTAGTTATTTCTTAGATAGTATCTTATTTAAAAAGTAGTGATTACTAACTATTTTTTAAAAGTATATGGATTATTATTTATTAAGCATATATTTACATACTATATAAAAATACGTTATAATATGCTAGTAATAAAAGGGGGCTATTAGATGATAAAATTTAAAAATGCGCTTATTAGATTAGGAATATTTACTTTAGCGGTTACTAAATGCTTATCAACAGAAATAGAAACAACATTAAAATTAGGTGAAGGTACTAAAAAGGAGCCACTTAGTAAAGAAAGTGAATTTTTAATTAATAGTAAAAGTCTAGATGAAATATATTATACCTTAGATGATAAAAAAGAATTAAAATTATCAAAAGAAGCACTATGTGCTATAGAAAATATTTGTAATAATGAAATAAGTGAAGTGTATGAGTATTATAATGAAGAATATGTAAATCTTTTAGATATTAATGAATTAAATGCAACTGATACCTATGCAAATTTTGAAGACATTGAGATCATTAATCATCAATATGAAACTTATTACGATGAAGAAAAAGACAGTATTGATTGGGATAGTTTAGCTCATAAAATCTATTTAAATGGATTAAATTCTCCGCAGAATGATGCGTTAAAAGAAACATATACTTTATCGTTAAAAGAAATAAAGCAAAAATTAAAAAGAATGGAATATTTTTTAAAAGTAATAAAACAAGACTATCCGAATTACGATGTGGGGGAGCTTGCTTGTAACTTAGAAAATGCTAGTTTTTTAAAAGGAAAAGTAAAAGATAAAGATGAAAAGATTGTTGCTAGAACATCTCACTATAGTATTACATATTATATTAATAAAAATTTAGAAAATAAGTTGAAAGGAAAACAAGAAGCAATTGATTATCACGAATGGTTCCATTTTTTTATTAATAGTTGCCAAGATATAATAGAAATAAAAAATATAGTAGGCTTATTTGATGGAGTTTATATTCATAGTACTTTTTATCCAAAGTATTATGATAATAATAAACTTGATGAATTAGCAGTTTTAAGATATCGCTATGATTTTTTACAAGAAATTTATGCAGAGCTTTATTCTAATGATGTAGCTAATAGTGAGCAATTTTCATACCTAAATTATGATGAGATATTAAATATGCTTCAAATAGCCTTAGGGGTAGATGAAAACTATCAAATAGATAGTATCTTAAGAGATTTAATATATAAGGATCCTATAACCTTTATTAAACATTTTCCAGTATATGGAAGAGATAAAACAAATTATTTCCTAAATAATTTAAGAATGCTTAAATCCTTTGATATCCTTTTATTAGGACAAGATAGGCAAAGCTGGTATTATGAATACGTAGAAAAAAATGATCTAAATGATGAAGAGGCTATTATAAACTTAAAGTTAATGTCCTTTAGTCAATTATCCAAGATTTTTTTCCATAATTTAATAATACTAAACGAGATTTATGAAGAAGAGCTAAGTTTGCAAGATAATTATTACTTAATGAGATTATTTGAAGAAATGATATATAGATCATCATCTGCTATAGATAATATATATAAATATAAAATTGGTA
>CATKYP010000126.1 GCA_949840855.1 uncultured Bacilli bacterium
TATTATATTGATGGGAATATAGGGCTTTCTTTAAATAAAGGAAAGATATTTGATACATCAAATTATATACGATTAATGGGTAGTAATATAAAACGATTAAAGATGCTTGTTATATCAGATCTTCACTTTGGATCACTTCATGACAAAGTGGATTTGTTGGATAAAGCATATCAGTATGCTAAAGATAATAATATTAATATAATTTTGAATTTAGGTGATTTAATAGATGGTCGTAGTATTCAGTATGGATTATCTAAAAATAAAAATATGTATGATCAATTTAGATATTTATTAAATAATTACCCTTATGATAAAGATATAGTAAACTTTATTGTATTAGGAAATCATGATGTTTTTCCATTTTCTAGAGGCTTTAATTTAATAGAATTTTTATGTGGAAATCGATTAGACTTAGTTCCTGTCGGAATAGAAACTGCAACAATAGATATTGGCAATAGTAGTGTTGGAATGTATCATCCTGTATCTTTTGAAAGTAATTATAATTATTATAATGTGAGAAATAGTTCTGAAAATGATGTTAATTTATTCGGACATTCTCATTTATATGAGAAGGAATTTAAAAAGAATAAGTTATTTATAAAAATTCCAACTCTTTCAAACTTATTATTAAAAGATAGTTATAGTAATGATAAAATAAAGTATTCTCAAGGTATGATTGAATTATTTTTAATATTTCAGAACGAATATATTAATACTGCACAAATTAAATATTTAAAAGTTGATCCTTATATTCGAGTTTGTGATGAAAAAAGGTATAATTTTAAAAAAACAAAAAAGTGATTGAGTTTACAAAAAATAGGAAAAAGTTCATTAAAAACTAAAATTATTGTTATCTTCACAAAATTCTTTTTTTATGTTATAATATGCAAGTAATAGAGGGGGAAGTGTAGTATGTTTGATTATGAACTAATAAATATAAATAATCAAATTTTCAATAATATAAGGCTAAAATTTTCAGAGGATGATATAAATATACAACAGGAGTATTTTGAAATATTAGATAGACTAATAGATGCTGTAATATCATTAAAATATGAAAAAATGAGAAGACGACTTTTTAAATTTAATTTTGTAAATGAAATTAATGATTATTTATTAGCATGTTTTGAAAAAATAGATGATACAAATGAAGAAAGAATATTGACATTGGCTATAAAACAATTTAATAGCTTAGATAAAGATATTGCAACTAGAGCAGTTTTAGATGTATATAAGATATATTTAGAGAATAATAAAAGTTTGCCTCAAGAAGAGACTATACAAATTTATAATTTTATATTAAATGAACAACAAAATGTTTATTTCTCTATTGAAAAGGATAAACTAACTAATCTTTTAAAGAATATAATGCCTCTTTCAAGAAAAAAAGAGAACTTATTATATACGTCTGCAAAAAGAGAAGAAGTTATTAGAAGAATGCAAGATGATAAATACGATGAGTTGAATTTTAGTAAAAGTGAATTAGAGAGTTCAGTTGAAGAAATGCATAAATTATTAGATGGACTAAAGCCATTTAATACTCTTACGAAGGAAGAGATAAGTCTTTGTGACAAGCTATTTTTTAGTGGCTCTTTAGATGAAGAAAACATAATTAAATTTTGTCCATCAATACCTAAAAAGATAATAAAGAAGATACTAGCAAAATATAATAAATTATTATTAAGTTATGCTGAAGGTTTTAATATACAATGTAAAATAAATTTTAATACAGTAAAATATAATTATAATCATTTAAAAATAATAAATAATAAAAAATACGATATGGTCTTTGACACTTTTTTAAAAAAAATAAGTAAAGATAATAAGAGATGGATAGTAGAACATCTTGAAGAAGTTAAAGATGTTTTTAAACTATTGCCTTTTACCTACATCCCTATTTTTGAAGAATATTTTAACATTGATATATTTATTTCTATTCTTTTAAATTATCCATTAATTAAACATGAATTATTATCACAAAATGACAAAGAAAAATATGACTTTACTTATATGCTAAATAATTTAAAAGATGTAATTATGCTTTCTAAAGTATATAACGAAGCAGATGAGTTTGCAATTTCTATTTTGGGTGAGAATAATATAAAAAAAATTATTAATAATAATAGAAGAACTAGTTGTGAACCAACTACTTATATTGATATTTATAGACAAATGTTAAATAAAACTACAATTAATATTCCTCCAATATCTTTTTATTATCGAATAAAAGGAGTAGTTTATAAAGTTGAGAGTGGTACAAACTATGATGTGGAACGTCTTTTAATTGGAAAGAACTGTTATAATAGTTGTATTAGTCCATTAGGATCTGGAGAACAAGCTTATAGGGAATGTTTAACTAAAAAAAGTGGGGATGCAATTTTAGTAAAGAATGCAATAACTGGTGAGTTTTATGCTAGAAGCTTAATATTTAGAAGAGGTAACACTTTAATTTTATCTAATTTTGTAAATAGTAAAAGTATATCAAAGAAATTGTATGATAAGGATTTTTTATATGTTTTAGGAAATATGCTTTTACGAAGTGCAAAAGAACAAAATGATAATATTTATTATGTGTTAATAAATAAGTTATCATTTGATAATGAAAGTAGTTATATAAGTAATAGAAATTTACACCAATCAATACCTCATTGTGATATGTCTGGAAAGTTTGATTTAATAGCAACAAATAAAAATATGATAGATATAAATACAGATGAAAATATAGAGGGAAAGTATCTTCCTTATAGGCAAAATGTTATAAAAAAACAGCAAGATTATATATATGATATAAAAAGAATAAAAGCTTTATATGGGATGTATTGCTCTAATATTAATGAAGCAAAAAGAAGCTTCAATAATGTAGGTAATAATTTTAGAGCAGTTTATATAGGGCAAGATTTTTATATAGCTGTCAAAGAAGATTATAGTATAGAGAGTATAAAATTACCTATAGATGATAAAAGACAAGAACAAGAAATAGAAAATTGTATTAATGATATTATAAAAATTCAGATGATGTGTAATAGTGAAAATAGTCAATATAACAAAATATTTATCAAATAGAAGTTTGCAATATACAATTTATTTAAAATAAGAGAATTATAATAATGAATTATAATAATGAATTTTTTACTTGAAAAACTTTTATTTTTCTAGTATATTATAGGTGCTACCAATTCTTAGTAATAGGAGTTTCCGACCTAGTACCAAGTTTTGGCTAATATTAAGAAAGGAAGTGTATTTATATGGCATTAACGAAAGAAGAAAAAGCAAGCATTATTGAACAATATAGAAGAGATGAGAAAGATACAGGATCTTGTGAAGTACAAATTGCTATTTTAACAAAAGAAATTAATGATTTGACTGAGCATTTAAAAGTTCATAAACATGACTATCATTCAAATAGAGGACTTCTTAAAAAAGTAGGACAACGTCGTAATATGTTACAATATCTTGCTAGAAAAGATGTTACAAGATATCGTGAGTTAATTCAGAGATTAGGACTTAGAAAATAGTTTTAGATTAAATTGCTATTTACGAATAATATTTGTAAGTAGTATTTTTTTATAGAAAAATTTATGAAAATAGTATAC
>CATKYP010000127.1 GCA_949840855.1 uncultured Bacilli bacterium
AAATTAATTTTTAAAACTCAAAAAATTTACATTCATCTCCTAACTCACAATTAAGACCTGTTAAATAACTATTATTAGTAAAAACATTTGAAAGACTTACCTTTTTGTCTTCAAAATAATTACATACTTCATTAATTATTCTAACAGCTTTAAAAACAGCTTTATCATATAAATCATAAAAACTATCATAGCTTTTTATACTTTTATCAATAGGATTATACCAGGCCTTATGTTCTAGATTAAGATATATTTCTTCATTTTTAGGAATATAATGATATGATAGACAATCAAATTTAAAAGTAGATGGACTAGTAAATAAGTCAATAGTTCTATAACCTAACCTTTTTAGGCCAAGCCTATCCATACGATATCTAAACAGAAAACTCTTCATTTGTCTCAGTGATTTAAGATATATTCTAGACATATTATCAATAAAAAATACCTTTTTAAAAACAAAATCAATTGTATCAGTAAGTTCACTTGAAAAGTCCTTTGTATCAAAACAAAATTTATCTAATCTAAAGGTTGAGTAAGATTTATTCTTACTAGCCCATCGATCCATAATCATTTTATTATCAAGAAATGTTTCCATATAATTATGTTTACAATTATATTTATAACTATTAGGATTACTCTTGTTCATAATACCAGACTTATAAATAACAAAAGGATGTATAGTACTATCTAAAACATAATGACAAATAAATCCATACAAAAAGGATATAACTTCACTATTATCAAAAAGTTTTTTATCTTTAATATATTTACAAAGAGTTATAAAAAAATCATGACTTTTATTAGTATGAAAATAATATTGAAAATTTCTAATATCCTTTCCTTTCTTTATACTTTCTATATTGTAAAACATAATAGAATCTGTACTTTGGGAAAACATTTTAAATCTTAGTAAGTATTTTTCATTAATCTTTTTATTTTTATTATCAATTTTATCATAAACATCAAGAGAAAAATAAGCATGAGTAATGGTAGCAGGCATAATATACCCTCCTAATATAATTAAAATAACTATTTAAAATTATAACATAATTATTCACATATTTTTCATAGTTCAATCAATAAAATTATGCTATAATTATAAATAGGTGAGAAAATGATAGCAAAGAGTTTCAAAAACTTAGAAGAGCAAATAGAAATACTTAAATACAAAGGTCTAATAATTAATAATGAGAAATATGCTAAAGATGTATTATTAAGAGAAAATTATTTTTTCTTAAATGGTTATAGACACCTATTTATGTATGGATCATCAGATAAAAGATTTATAGAAAATACAACCTTTGAAGAATTATATAGTATGTTCTTATTTGATAGAAATATAAGAAATATCCTTTTTAAAAACCTATTAATTATTGAAAATAATTTGAAATCAATAATATCTTACCAATTATCTAAAAAATATGGATATAGGGAAAAAGAATATTTAAAGGAAAAAAACTTTACAAATCGTCCAGATAAAAGAAAACAAGTAAAAGACTTAATTAGTAAAATGAAACGACAAATAAGGATTAATAGTAGAGAACATGATGCTACTACACACTATGCTAATAATTATGGATATATTCCCCTGTGGATACTTGTAAAAGTTTTATCATTTGGAATAGTAAGTGAAATGTATTCGATATTAAAAGAAAATGACCAAATTGAAATTGCTAAAGTATATCATTTAAAACCAGAAAACCTAATAAACTGTCTACCAATTCTTGCCAATTATAGAAATCTATGTGCCCATGAAGATATCCTATTCGATAATAAAAGTCAAAAAGCAATAAGTGATACAATTTATCATCAACTTTTAAACATTTCAAAAGAAGAAGACGAATATATATATGGTAAATATGATTTATATGCACTATTAATAATTATGAAAGAATTACTAACAAATGAAGAATTTAAATCAATGATTATTGAATTAGAAAATGCTGTTAACACATTAGATTATAATTTATCAACAATAACTGTGGAAAAAGTCTTGAATAAAATGGGATTTCCTAAAAATTGGGCTGAATTAAAGAATATAGAAAGGAGTTATTTAGATGAATAGAGAAAAAAATCAAAAAAGTTTAATACCCTATTATATAATAGTAGTATTACTAATATGTATAGTTGCTATTTTATTGATAGCAAGAAATACTAATCTATTAACAAACACAAGATTAATAAAAAATGGAACAACTATAGTAGAGAAGAATAGTATTGCAGAAGCAGTAGAAAAGGCAAACCCATCTGTTGTTATGATAGAAGGATATAAAGGTGGTCAAATATCATCAACAGGTACAGGATTTGTTTATAAAACAGATTTAAAATATGGATACATTATGACCAATCAACATGTTATTGAAAATACTGATAAAATTATATTGATTATGTCAAATGATGAAGAAGTAGAAGGAACTTTACTTGGTAGTGATCAATATCTAGATTTAGCAGTTATTAGAGTAGCTAAGGATAAAGTGGTTGGAGTTGCTGATATAGCAGACTCACAATCAAGTTCAATAGGAGATACTGTATTTACTATAGGCTCACCTATGGGATATGAGTATAGAGGAACTGTAACTAGTGGAATTTTATCAGGAAAAGATAGAATGGTAAGTGTAAGTATAGGTAATAACTCAACAACTGAGGATTATGTAATGAAAGTATTACAAACAGATGCTGCTATTAATCCAGGTAATAGTGGAGGTCCCCTTCTAAACATTAATGGAGAAGTAATAGGTGTAAACTCTATGAAACTTGTAAAAGAGGAAATAGAAGGAATGGGATTTGCAATCCCTATTGAATATGCAATGAATCATATTGATGCTTTAGAAAAAAATGAATCAATATCATGGCCAGTACTAGGAATTTCTATGTTAAATGTAACGGATTCATCAGCCCTATATAGAAACGGATTAACCGTTCCAGATAATATTAAATCAGGGGTAATTGTTATGGGAGTAACTCAAAATACAGGAGCAAGTAAATCTGATTTAAAAGTAGGAGATATAATTACTAAACTAAATGGTGAAAGAGTAGATAATATAGCTTATTTGAGATACGAATTATATAAGTATACTCCTGGAGAAGTAATAGAAGTAACATATATTAGAGATAATAAAGAATACAAAACTAAAGTAACATTAACAAATAGTTCTACTTAAAATAAAAGCTAAGAATCTAAATTAATGATTCTTAGTTTTTTATATATCAAAAGTGACAAATTACCTAGGAAAACATATTTTATAATAGAGGTGAAAATATGAATGAAAGAAAAGCTATAGGAGTAGTAGTAGATGCTGGACATGGAGGAATAGGATAAATCCAAAAATAAGTGAATAGCTATGAATGATAATAAATACAAGAGTTTAAAGATACTTGAAAAAAGTATCTTTTTTTCTTTAAATACTTAAAAAAAGAGTAGAAATATAGTATAATGTTATTTGTAATCCGAGGTGATGAAAATGATAGAACTATATTGTGATGAAAGTAGACAAGATCTATTCTATAATAGAAACGTTATTTCAGATACTAATAAATATATTTTTATTGGTGGAGTTATGATTAATAGAGAGAACAGAATAGAAAT
>CATKYP010000128.1 GCA_949840855.1 uncultured Bacilli bacterium
TTCACTCTTATTATCACTTAATTTATAACCATATTCTTTTATTTCATTAAGTACTTTTACTTTAGTTTTAGGCTTTCTCTCGAAAAAAACTAAATAACTAGCAACAAGTCCTACTATAACTAAAATAATAAATACTATTAAAAATCTTCTTACACCCTTTTTAAGCTTCATTTTAAGACACTCCCTTCGAGTCTGATAAATCTCTTTCACTCGCTCTTTCAGCTTCTCTCTTAATTAAATCATATACAATTAAATTATTAGATACATCAAGTAATTCATTAGCATAATTAGTATTATTACTAATATAATCTTCTAAAATTTCTTCATTAATATTTAAAGATAAATATGCACCTTTTTGGCTATTGTAATATACCTTATTAGTTACCCAATTACCATTAGCAAATACAACTATATTATCTTCTTTTATATTAAAAATATCATGTCCTAAACTATACTTACTCTTTTCTACTCCAAACATATTAGCAAGAGTTGGCATAGCATCATACATTCCCATAACATCAGTAACTTCCTTATTAAGAATTGTTCCTTTACTATCTTTTGTCCAAATAATAAATGGTACTTTTCTATTTAATTCGTATTGATAACTTCCAAATTCTTTATAGTCTTCACTATCTTTATCTTTTATTGAATCAGTATCTTTATCATAATTATATAATCTAACAAATTCCCTTTCTGGTAATCTTGCATCATGATCACCATAAATAATAATTGCTGTATTATCAAGTAATCCTTTACTATCTAACTCATTAAAGAACTCTTCTAAAGCGCTATCAGCATAATGAACTGATTTAAAATAGTTTCCAAGCTTTGTTCCCTCCATAAACGGATAACTAACTTCTTCTACTACCCCTTCTTCATTAATAATATTTTCTTTTATATCAACTGGAAACTCCCCATACTTATCTAAGTCAGAAAATGGTGTATGATTTGTAAGTGTAATAAGTTGACCATAAAATTTAGAATGCTCCTTGCTAATATCTTCTATTTTTAAAACAGATTGATGGAAAAAGGCTTTATCACTTATTCCAAGTCCTATCGAATTTTCCTCCGTTACATCATAATCTTTCTTACTATAAAACTTTTGATACCCTAACTTTTCATGCATTGCTCTTCTGTTCCAAAAATCAGCATTATTTCCATGCATACTAAACGTATAGTAATTATTATTATTCATAATTTGAGGCATACTAACATAAGTCCTATCAAAATAAGAAACAAAGGCAGTACCACTTTGAGTTGGCATTAGACTAGTTGTAAATGTAAGTTCAGCATCACTACTAGTACCAACACTAACTTGTGAATAATAATTTGAAAAGTATAAGCCTTCTTTTGCAATCTTATTTAAAAATGGTGTAACTTCTTGACCATTAAAAGTAGTATTCATAGCAAATGTTTGTAAGCTCTCTGCGTGTATAACAATAATATTCTTATCTTTCAAAGTATTAGTATAATCATTTGTTCCTTCATATTTTGCTTCATTAATACTTCTTTCTTTATAATAATTTTCAAAATTACTTAAGGCTTGTTCAAGACCAAACATTGAATTAATTTTAGGTTTCAAACACGTAATACCATCATTTATTTGATATACATAAATGCCAAATTTCATTACAATATACTCTTTATTCCATTGTTTAGTAAACCTGCTAATATCTATTGATGATAGACTAACTACAAAAATGACCGCAGTAATAACACCAACTACTAAAGACTTAAGCGCATTTTTCTTTCTTGTTTGTTTCAATTCCACCTTTTTATAATATCCCTTCTTCTTTAGTTTAAATCCAACTAATAAAAATACAATAGGCGCATATAAATAGACTAAATCTTTAGGTTGTAATACATTTTCTACAACAGCATCTCCAACAGAACCTAAAAACTGAGTCAAGCTAAGCATAGAAAAACTTGCAAAAGATGTGTAAAATGTATAATATATAGAATTAATCATACATGCTGCTGTAAAGATAATAGTAAGAACCATTAAATATCTATATCTTGCCTTTGATTTCATTAAAAAACCAAAAGAGCCAAGTATTATAACTATAGATAAATCAGCCAAAATAGGTTTAAAAGATAAGTAATTTTCTACTGTATTCATTGTAAAAAATCTAAGCATAGTAGAATTCACTATATTTATAACTATATAAATAATAAAAAGAGGATTCTCTTTTATATATGTACTAATTAAGTGTTCATTTTTCATTTTCTTGAAGTATTTATATATATTATTAAAAATTTTCTTCATATAACTTTTACCTCACCTATTATAGTATAGCACTCATCAATATATTTTTCAATTCCTAATGTAAACTTAAAAATAAGACAAAAAAGAATCAAAAAATCTCAACCTTTTTAGATTCTATATTAGTATTTCTATTTGTACTTTTATATAATGCTATTATTTTTTAGTATATATCTTACTATTTTCAATAAATTCTTCTATTTGAGAGTCCAAGTTTTCTATCTTTACTTCAGACATACTAGATAAAATATCTGCTACATCAAATAACTTTTTAAATAATTTATGATCAGCATAATAAGAATTAGCAATATCATCATTTCTAAAATCAGGATAATATCTTTCTAACTTAGTTATAAAATACTTTAAAATAAGCTTTTTATCTTTCAAAGACATATTAATCCATAAAGGAACAAAGGAAGCATCAAAATGTCCATGCATAGAACATAATCCTAACAATTCATTATCATATTTTTCCTTAATTCCACGTTTTACAAAATTATTATTTAATTCATCATAAACGTCAAAAAAGTCAAAAATATTATTAGCAAATAAACAACCTCTTATTGAAGTATTATTAAGACTCATTCTATAACTATATACAATCTCATCTAGAAAATATAGTCTATCTGAATCTGCCATAAGAACTGGAGTAAAAGCAAGATCTTCCCACCTTTTCAAAGGAAAGCGTAAATCTCCAATATGTGATCGTTTAAATAATTTGTCTCCTATCCCTGGCATTTCTTGAAATGGATATGACTTGTTCGTATCTAAATCAATTATTCCACTTTTTTTACGACCTAAAGTATCATATGAACCACTTAAATTTATTTTTCCAAAATGAGTATAATTTTTTCCTATTAATACATCAATATCATTTGAAGACGCAACGTGATACATTAATTCTAATGTATTTTTATTATAAAGCTCATCATCTGAATCTAAAAACTTAATATATTCACCAGTTGCTAATTCGAGTCCTATATTACGTGCATTTCCTGGTCCATAATTTTTAGTAGTTATTATCTTAAAATTAGGTAATATAGAAGAATATTCTTGAGCAATTTGTAAAGTATTGTCAACAGAACCATCATTAATAATAATGACTTCTATATCATTAAGAGTTTGTATAACAACACTATCAAGACATTCTCTTAAATACTTCTCCGCATTATAAGCTGGTATTATAACACTTACTTTAACCATAAAAACACCTCATTTATCGCCTATTATATCTATAAGAAATAAAAACAGTAAAAAAGAGTAAAAATAATTAAACAGAAAAAAATAGATGAAATTTAGCAAAATGAAATTCT
>CATKYP010000129.1 GCA_949840855.1 uncultured Bacilli bacterium
ATTTAGTGGATTGTGTTTATATGGCAAAAGAGTATGTAGAAGAAATGAAAAAAAATAACTATCAAGAATATATTTGCGGTGAATACAAAGAAGGCAGATATGCTTGGATACTTGAAGGCATTGAACCTATAAAACCTATAAAAGCAAAAGGACAACTTAATATTTGGAACTATCATAATGAGTTTGAAATTATGAACTTAATGGAAAATATAGAATATGGATGGGTTGATAAAAGCAATGATAAACATACAATAGTTGATGAAAACTATTCAGATAATTATGTATTACAAAGTCCTAATGAAATTATAAAAAATAAAATTGGTGTATGTTGGGATCAAGTAGAACTTGAAAGATATTTTTTTAAAGGAAATGATTGGAATGTTAAAACATATTTTATAGTTCATTATGATAATGATAGATGTCCTACTCATACATTTTTAACTTTTGAAAAAAATAATAAATATTATTGGTTCGAACATTCGTGGGAAAGATTTAAAGGTATACATGAATATAACTCTTTAAAAGATTTATTAGTTGATGTAAGAGATAAATTTATTAAATATGAACTAAATAATAATTATAATAAAAATAATCTCTGTATATATAATTATAAAAAGCCAAAATATCATTTAAATGTTTTAGATTTCTATAAACATTGTGAATCAGGTATTAATATTTCATTGGAGGATATGTAATATGGATATAAATAAAATTAAAAATGAGTTAATTAAACAAAAGGAGTCAAAGTTTAAAGGAAATATATATCATTATTCACAGGTTAATTTTTCTTATAATTCAAATAAGATAGAGGGAAGTAGATTAACTAGTGATCAGACTGAAGCTATATTTGATACATCCTCTTTTATTCCTAAAAGTGATGATTTGATAAAATTAGATGATTTAACTGAATCTAAGAATCATTTTAAATTATTTGATTATATGTTAGATAATGTTGATAATATTTTATCTAAAGAAATGATTATCGAAATGAATAAGATATTAAAAAGAAATACGAGTGATGAAGAAAATCCTAGATATAATGTTGGAGGATTCAAAATAGTTCCTAATATGATAGGACTTGTTAATGTTATCAATACAACTGCACCAGAAGATGTAGAGAAAGAAATTGAAAATTTATTAAGTGAATATAATTCTAAAACTAATATAACTTTAGTAGATATCATTGATTTTCATTATAAGTTGGAGAAAATTCATCCTTTTGGGGATGGAAATGGTAGGGTTGGAAGAATTATTATGTTTAAAGAATGCTTAAGAAATAATATTATGCCATTTATTGTACTAGATGATGATAAACCTTATTATATGAGAGGTTTAAAAGAATATACTCGTGATAAAATGTTCTTAATTGATACCATAAAACATGAGCAAGATTTGTTTGAGAAAACTTGTGAAGAGTTATTAAATTTTGAAATAGAAGAAAATAATTAAAAAATTATCATCCTACTAAAATAATTAAATTATTTAAAGTAGGATGTTTTTTTATATTTTAAATCACTTGAATCACTGTATTTATCCTTTATATCAACCTAGAAAGTAGGATGAATTTTGCAAGTGCAAAATAAGAATTGTGTATAGTAATATCCTTATTTTATAAGGAAAATTACATATTGATACACAACTTTCTTATCCTGCTGTTTCATAATCTATAAAATTATGAATATTTTTAGGATGATAGACAAAACTTTCTATAGTTTAAGACTTGACTCACTTTCTTAGTGGAGGTATCATGCATCATGCAAAAAGGAGATGATGTTTATGATAATTAGAAAGAGAGTGAGTGCTTATAAGTAATACTAAATATATGTGTAATTTAAATATTATACAATTTAGTATTACTAAAACTAGTGATTTATCCATAAGTTTAAGTGAGGTGCTTAAAATATATGGATAAGTACAAAATTAATTATATCTATAATGAAAATAATGATATAAATGATATTTTTATAAAAGTTTTAAATAAGGAACTCAAAAAATATATCCAAATGATTTGTAAAAATAAAAAATGTGAGGTACCATCATCATGTACTTATTTATCTCAAGGAAGGAGAGAAAATTGTTAGAGAGTTTAAATAAGATATATAATGTTGGACTTTATATAAGATTATCCAAGGAAGATGATGATAAAACATATGAAAGTGAGAGTATTACAAATCAAAAGAGTTTATTACTTCAATATGTAAAAGAGAATAATTTAAGAGTTTATGATATTTATATTGATGATGGTTATTCTGGAACAAATTTTGATAGACCAGACTTTAATAGATTGTTAAAAGATATTGAACTTGGCAAACTAAATATGGTTATTACTAAAGATATGTCAAGGCTTGGAAGAGATTATATTGGAACAGGAAATTTAATTGAAAAATATTTTCCAGAGCATAATGTTAGATATATTGCAATTACCGATAATATAGATACCTTTTTAGATAGTTCTAATAATGATATAGCCCCATTTAAAGCTATAATGAATGATATGTATGCTAAAGATATTTCTAAAAAAATTAAATCTAGTCTAAAAGCAAAAATGAAAGAAGGAAAATGGGTAGGAGGTAGAACTCCATTTGGATATGATCAGGATAAAGATAATAAAAATCATTTAGTAGTGAATGTTGAACAAGCAATTATTGTTAAAAGAATATTTGATATGTGTTTAGATGGTTTATCATTCTTTAAAATAGCTAAAAAGTTAACTAATGAAGGGATAAAAACTCCAGCTCAATACTACAACTTTGAATGGAAAAATAATTACAATTTAAAATATGGAGAGTGGCATTCAAAAACCATAAGAGATATTTTAACAAATAGAATGTATGTTGGTGATATGGTACAAAATAGACGGAGTAAGGTAAATTATAAAGTTAAAAAAGTGATTAAGAACAATCCTAAAGATTATATAATTGTTGAAAATACTCATGAAGCGATTATTGATAAAGAGATATTTTATGAAGTTCAAAAAAGAATACCTAAAAATAAGGGAAGAAATGAAAAAAAAGAAATTCATTTATTAGATGGGTTATTATACTGTGGTGATTGTGGACATCGAATATCCATACAATCTAGAAGAAAAAAAGATAATAGATGTTATACAATTTGTAATTATTATAGAACTTATATGAAACAAAAGTCATGTACTACTCATTCAAATAACTATGATGAATTAGAAAAGTCAATTATTAATTCTTTAACAGAAATGTGTTTCAAATATATTGATAAGGATAAGGTTAAGAATGCTACTTTAAATAATTTAAAAGATAATGAAAAATTAAACAATAAAAAAGAACTAAATCTATTAATTAATGACATAAAACGAACTAATGATAATTTAGATATTATTTATATTGATAAATTAAATAAAAAGATTACTGAAGAACAATTTGAAAGAGTCAAAATGAAATTAGAAAATGAAATAAGCATTAAACAAAAAAGATATAGTGAGTTGAATAATTACATTAATGATAATAAAAATAAAGAGTCTAGAAATAAAATGATTAATGAATATATCAATAAATTTTTATCTATGAAAGAGCTTAGTAGAGAAGTAAT
>CATKYP010000130.1 GCA_949840855.1 uncultured Bacilli bacterium
ACTAAACATTCCTCTTCTATTTTATAACCATTTTTTACTAAAAATTTTTTAATATCTACTTGATAATTATTAGGTGAAATAATAATCGTTTTAATATTTTCGAAATAGCTTAAGTGACTTTTAAAGATGCCTATCATATTTCTACCACCCATACCTGATATAATAACAGTATCTATATCTTTTTCATAAACATCTAATCCATCTCCAAGTTTTAGTTTTATTTTATTTTGCAGCCTATATGTTTTTAGATTTTTTTTAGCTTGAAGAAGAGGTCCTTCTTTATTATCACTGGCAATTATCTTTTTTAAGTTTAAGTTCTTTTTTCTAGCCAAATATATGTCCAAATGGGCATGATCACATCCTATATCAATAATACTTGAATTTTCCTCTACTAAGTCTCCTACACACTTTAATTTACTTCCTATCATTAATCTGTCATAAAATCCTTTAATTTTCTTGAACGTGATGGGTGTCTTAATTTTCTAAGTGCTTTAGCTTCAATTTGTCTTATTCTTTCACGAGTTACCCCAAATATTTGACCTACTTCTTCCAAAGTTCTACATTGCCCATCATCTAGTCCAAATCTTAAGCGTAATACTTTCTCTTCTCGTTCTGTTAAAGTTAATAAAACTCCATCTAATTCTTCTTTTAACATTTCTTGAGTTGTAAATTCTTCTGGCCCCATAGTTCGCTCATCTTTTATAAAATCTCCTAAATGAGAATCATCTTCCTCTCCTATTGGAGTTTCTAATGATACAGGATCTTGACTAATTTTATATACCTCACGAACCTTTTCTATAGTAATACCTAACTTTTTAGCAATTTCCTCATCAGTTGGTTCTCTATTTAATTCTTGAGTTAATTGACGTTGAATTCTTGCTAGTTTATTTATAGTTTCTACCATATGAACTGGTACCCGAATAGTACGTGCTTGATCTGCTATAGCACGAGTAATGGCTTGTCTTATCCACCAAGTAGCATATGTTGAAAACTTATAACCTTTAGTTGGATCAAACTTATCGACTGCTTTCATTAGTCCTATATTTCCCTCTTGTATTAAGTCTAAGAAAAGCATACCACGTCCAACATATCTTTTTGCAATTGAAACAACTAATCTAAGATTTGACTCAGCTAAAGCTTTTTTTGCTTCTTCATCACCATCTACTGCACGTTTAGCATATTCAAACTCTTCATCGCTTGTAAGAAGATTTATTCTACCTATTTCTTTTAAATACATTCTAACAGGATCATTTATTTTTACGTCTTTTGATAATGTTAAGTCCTCTACTGGAGTATTTAGATTTAAATCTTCTCCTGATGCATCATCTTCTCCTTCTTCTGAAACTACTTCTATATTATGTTCTATAAAACTATTATATAAATCATCTAATGTATCACTATCTATCTCTAGTCCTTTTAATTGATCTGCTAATTGCTCATAAGTAATATATCCCTGTTTTTCTCCTAGTTTTATTAATTTATTTTTTCTTTCTTCCATTGTAGTTATTTCTTCAACCATTTTATTATTCTCCTATTCGTAACCTTCTAATTTCCTCAGCTGTTTGTGCTTGTTTTACTGGGTCCAGTTCATTTTTTAATTTTCTTTCTAATACTTTTATTTGTCTAGATATATTATCATCACTAATAACTTTAAAATACAAATATAAAGTCTCTTTGTCTACTTGATCCTGGTATATATTATTTATTATTTCTTTTAGAGTAATTAAAGGCTTTTCTTTGTCATTTAAATAAGTAATCATATCAGCAATTGTTACTTTACCAAAAGTTTCATAATAATAACATATTTCTCTTATTAATATTCTATAATTTTCTTCTGTAATAAGTAAATTTGTTCTAATAACTTCTGTTATTACCCATTCATTAGTAAGCATAAAATATATTATTTGTTCAACAGCCTTTTGATACTTATTTTTTTGCACCCTTTCTTTGGGTTTTAATGTTATTTCCTGTGTAGTTTTTTGAAGCTCACCTCTTAGATTCAAAAACTTTTTTTCCAAGGTATTATAACCTAAATTAAAATCTTTTGCAAGTTTTTTTAGAATTATTTCTGTTCTAATTTGATCATCTATACTACTAATTTCTTCTATGACACTATTTATATATTTAGATGTTTCTTCAATGCTATTAAAGTTAACATTCTCTCTCATTGCTTTTATTTTATAGTCTCCAAAATTTAGAGCATTTTCTACATAGGCTATAAAGTTTTCTTTTCCTTCTTTTAAAATGAAACTATCTGGATCATCCTCATTAGGAAGAGTGATTATTTTTACCTCTATATTTTCTTTTAAAAAGATATTACCAATATTAAGAGAAGCTTTTCTTCCAGGTTCATCACCATCAAGGCATAATATTATGTTATTAGATAATCTTTTAATTAGTTTTATTTGTTCTTTAGTAAGTGCTGTTCCCATAAGAGCAATAGTGTTTTTTATACCTATTGTACTTGCTCTTATAACATCCATAAATCCTTCCATAATAATTACATTTTTTTTTATTCTAGCTTCTTCCTTAGCAATATGATAATGATATAAGCATTCTCCCTTTTTAAATATAGGTGTTTCCTTAGTATTTACATATTTATTATTTTTATCACCATTATAAAGTCTACCTGAAAAGCCAACTACTTTTCCATTTATATCATATAGAGGAAACATTATCCTATCAGAATAAATATCGTGAGCATCGTTTGTAAGCCCTATTTTGTTTAAATCTACTAAGTCATAATTCTTTACAGTCAATATCTTTGTAAGATCATCTTTATTTTTTAGAGCTAGTCCTATTTGAAATTCTTTTATTATATTCTCATCTATCTGTCTTTCAGCTAAATATTTTTTTGCTGGTCTACCTACTTCAGATTGTAAATTATTTTGAAAGTATTTTAAAGTAAAGTCATATATGTCATAGTACTTTTGATATTTAGTATTTGTACTTTTTATATGGATATTATTAGTATCAATTCCTGCTTTTTCTCCTAAATATTTTAAAGCTTCAGTAAAATTTATATGTTCATAATCCATTATAAAGGAGAATATATTTCCAGTTGCATGACAAGAAAAACAAGTATATATTTGTTTTTCTCCTGATACGCAAAGGGAGGGTGAAGTATCATCATGAAATGGGCAAACTCCAAAGAAATTTTTCCCTTTTTTCTCTAAAGGTATTCTTTCGCCAATTATATCTACTATATTTAATCTTTCACGAATAAGTTGAGGAGCATTACCATTTTCCATTTTAACACCTCCAATCACTTAAAAATTATCTCATATATAGAGTTTTTTATCAATAAACATACTATTTATTCATATTATTTATTAGGTGATTCAATGAAAAAAATACTAAAAAATTCTATTTTAATATTTTTATTATGCATAGTAATATATATTTTATCATTATTTTTAAAATTTTCTATTTTAAGAATAGTTATGCCAATTAATAAAACACTTTTTTCTTATTTTAAAATGATATTTACTGCTGAGTTCTTATTTTGTTTATTTGATAAAAAAAGAGATAAATATTTTAAATGTATAGTTAGAAGCA
>CATKYP010000131.1 GCA_949840855.1 uncultured Bacilli bacterium
ATGAATTATAGTGGAGTAAAATCTTTTACAGATATTTTACCAGATGGCGATAAAATATTTAGTGAATATTTTCAAAATCCAATAAAAGGTGGATCAGATTATTTAGTAGATCCAATTAAAGGAAATGATGGTATTACTTCTGGCTTTTTAATATATGAAAATAATGGCGATAAAAGTTTAGCAGATAGACAGGCTAATGGAACTGTAGTAACCGTTGATCAAGCAAAAGCAGGAAATTGGAATCCAGAAACTAATACTTTAGATACTTCTAAATCGTATTCAGTTCCAAGTAGTGGAAGTAGTTCAACTGGTTCTAGTTCTGGTGCAGGTACTGGAGTTACAGGTGGATCTTCATCTTCAAAAAATGGTATTGCACATGTTGAATCTGGGAAGATAGATGAATATGAACAAAAAATAAAAAAAGATTTTGAAAAAATAAATGAGTCATTAAGACAAATTAAATCTCAGTTAGAAGTTTTAAATAATTCAGGTATCCAAAGTCCAGAAATTAATACTCAAATTAAAGGATTGATAAAAAGTATAAATAAGAGAGTTACTTGGAATTCTAATAAATATAAGATGATTGCTAATAATATTGATAAAGATATGGAATTTGCTGCAGCTATTCAAGCTACAATAGAACAAATGACACAACAATTTAGTGGTGATGTTGAAAAACTTCAAGCACAGGCTGAGCAACAATAATTTTAATTGAATGAAAGGAGATTTTGAAGATGGCAAAGAAGAAAGCAAGTTATACAATAGATAAAAATGTAGTTTTAAAGGCACGTGATAAGATTAATTTTGCTAATACTACTATGGGAAATGATATAAATGTTTTAGAAAATGATGTAGTTTATATGGAAAAGAACTTGTGGTATGGTGGTGAACGTAGTGCTGCAACATATGCAAATTTAAAGAAAAGTATTGCAAGTTGTAGAACCTTATATAAAAAATTAGATGAGTTGAGCAATCTAATCTGGGAAATGGCTAAAAAACTTCCTACAGGAGGTTAATATTAAGATCAATTTAATTGATCTTTTATTATATAAATATATGGGGAGGAAGATATGCCAAATAATGATTTAGAACCTAATATTATTGAAGAAGATATTAGTACTAGTAATAATCAAGCAAGAAGAGATTATATAAATATAGTACCAGAAATGTCTGATGAACTTAAGAGTGCCATTAATTATTTAAATGCACATAGATTTGATAATTATGATGCAGTTGATTATGGTGATGAGGAGGATACAAGTATATTTGATTATTCTGATGATATTGCTGATACTTCTGATTCATCAACAGTAAATAGTGCAATTATAGAAAATGATAATACTACAGAATCCTTTGATGATATAGGTCTATTCTAATAAAAAAGCATCTCTATTTTTTTAGAGATGTTTTTACTTTATTTTATATCCTTGCGATTTTAAGTTGCTTTTAATTTTTTCATCATTTACTGCTCCTATAATTCTTAGACTAATATTTTCTTTTCCCTTTTTAAAAAACATTGTAGTAGGTGTTCCTTTAAAATCATATTTATCTTTAAAATCGTTATAGTACTCTTCACTAATATTAGTTATATTTAAATTATAAGCTGTAAGATTATTTTTCTTTAATATTTTTTTTATTCTTGGTTTATATTCTTCACAGTGAATGCAACTATCTTGAGTTACTACTAAAATAAATGTTTTGTTATCTTTTATCATTTTATTTATATCTTGATATGTTACTTCTGTTATTGGACTTTTACAACCTGTAGCTAATAATATTAGTACTAGGACAGCTAATATTTTAGTAAATTTCTTTTTCATATACTACCTTCTTTCATTAGAAAATTATAACATATATTTTTCTTTTTTTCTATAAACTATAGATTTAGTTTCTTCTATTTGATAAAATATTCTTAGAATAGGAGGGGTTAATTATGGTATTTAGAAAGCCATATGCCTTTTTGATTAAGAACTTTAGAAAAATACATATTGTTATTCTTTTTCTTTGGTTTTTTGTATGGATTAAGATTAATTCTATTACAGCATTTGTTAAACAATATATTAGTTATGGTACTTATAATGCTGGTATGGAAAGATTTTCATCGCGAGTAGGAGTTTTTCTTTACTTAGCATTAATTGTTATAATTATTGGAAGTCTTCTTTTGCTTGTACTTCTTAAAAAGAAAGATAAACCTTGGAAGATTTATATATTATATATTTTTGAATATTTGTTACTACTAATAGGAGTAATATTAACTAGCAATTTCTTTAATACTTATAGTATAGGAACAACTGTTAGTGGTGTCTTGATATATAGAGATATTTTGACTATAGGTAAATTTTTACAGTATCCTATTCTTATATTATTAGTTATAAGAGTATTAGGTATAGACATCAAAAAATTTAATTTTAAGAAGGATGAAGAATATTTAGAACTATCAAGTGAAGATAGAGAAGAGTTTGAAATTAGTTTTGATTTTGATAAAAATTCTCTTATAAGATTATATAATAGGACTAAGAGAAATTTATATTATTTTTATAAAGAACATAAATTTATTTGCAATATACTTATTGTTGTATCATCTGTTTATATATTATATCAGGGCTATTACTTTTTTGGAGTAATTAATAGAAGCTATAAGCAAGGAAAAACCTTTAAATCAGGTATGTATGAAATTACCATTAAGGATAGTTATATTACGGATAAAGATTTAGCGGGTAATAAAATAGAGGAAGGTTATAACTTTGTTGTACTTATTGTAAATATTAAAAATACAAGTAATAAAAGAGTCTCACCTAATCTTGATAGATATCATTTAATGAATGGAAATAGTGATTATACATATAAATCTTTCTATAATTCATACTTTACAGATATCGGAGAACCAGCTGATGGAAAGGTTAGTTTGTATGGAGGAAAATCAAGGGAAATGTACTTGGTATTTAGAGTAAAGGAAAAATTAAAGAAAAATAGATTTGTATTATATTATCAGGAACTTGGTGGAAAGCTTGGCAGTCATCTTAGAAAAGTAAAGCTTAAGATGACTGATGTATCAGAAGTTAAGGATACTGGTACTTATAAAATAGGTGATGAGATAAATTTTGATTATATTTATTTAGATGATAAAAAGATTAGAACAATTAAAACTGATATTAATACAAGTTTTAGTTATAATAGATATTACTGCCCCAATGATTCTGTTTGTGCTACTAATGTAGAAACAGTAAGCGCAAGAGAGGGAAAGAAAATACTTAAAATTAGTTTTTCATCTAGTGATTTTGAAGGAGAAGAATTTATTGACTTTTCTACTAAATATGGTAGAATTAAGTATAAGGATAGTAAAGGTAGTGTACATTATACAAATATAGTAGATGCTATTGGAATTGGTTATCAGGGAAGAGACATTTTTATAATGGCTGATAGTAAAGTACTTGATTCTAGTGATATATCACTTTTATATACACTTAGAAATAAAAGATATACTTTAAAAATAAAATAAAGTATTAGAAAGATAATTGAAGAGGGATAAAGATGGAAAAGAAAA
>CATKYP010000132.1 GCA_949840855.1 uncultured Bacilli bacterium
TAATTACAATTATTGTTTTATCATTCAAATAACTTAAAATATTTTCTAAAATTATTTGTTCTTTTTCTATATCCAACTGACTTAAGGCTTCATCAAAAATGTAAATATCGCTATTTCTAGTTAGGCTTCTTGCAAGTATTATTCGTTGTTTCTCTCCTCCTGATAAATTTGTTCCTCCTTCCTCTATCATTTTTTGGTATTTTAATTCTTTATCAAGTAGTTCATCTACTTTTGTTATCTTACATATTTTCTCTAATTTTTCTTCATCTCCTTCTATTAAAATATTATCTCTTATAGTTCCTGTAAAGAGACTTTCTTGTTGAGAGGTATAAGTTATTTTTCTTCTTATAACATCTAGATGATAATGAGTAATATCAATATTATTTATAGTAATTGTTCCAAATTCAGTGTTAATAAATCTACAAAGGATTTTCATTAAGGTGCTTTTACCTATTCCACTTGCACCAGTTAAAAATACTTTATCTTTTTTCATTATTTCAAGATCTAATTTATCAAATATTTTTTTATATCCATAACTATAAGTTAAGTTTTTAATTTTAATAGGCCCATTTAACTTATGCTCACTAAAAAATTCTAAACAGTTAAAATTCTCTGTTTTGATTGTAAATAAATCCTCAATTCTAGATTTTGAAAGCTTGTATTTATGATACTCTTTATATAGTGATAAAATATTTCTATATGAAGTTAAATAATATCCTAGCATCGTTTGAAAGACTATTAAACCTCCTAATGTAAGCTTTTGCTTTATAATTAGAAAGCTTCCAAAAGATAGTATAGATACTTGGAATATATCATTAATAATGCTCTCAGCTAGCGAGGAAGTAATTACTATTTTATTTACTGTATAAGCTTTTGATAAAAATTTTTGATATTTTTTTATGAAAGATGTAGTTTTAGTTTTTTCTAGATGCATCCCTTTTATAGTATTCATTGAATTTAAATTTTCATAGAGAACCGAATTTACTTTGTCTTCGCTTACAAGATAATCTTCCATTTTCTTTAAATGAATTTTGTTAAATATAATTTCAATTATTAGTAAGATTATGCTTAGTGCCAAAATGATCAATCCTAGACTTTTGTCAATTTTAAGTTGAAAATAAATAAAAATTACTATTAAAATCAAGTCTGTAGTAAAATATGAGAAAAGACTTGATAAAAATAATTTGATATTAGTTAAGTCTTTCATTCTTGATATTACTTCTCCTACTGTCCGATTATTATAATATAAATATGGTAAAAAGACTAATCTTCTTATAACATTAGTAGTTAACTCTTCATCTAGCATTTCACTCCATTTAAGAAGAGTGAGATTTTTTAAATATGAACTTAGTTCTTTTAAAACATAAATAATTATTGTAAATTTTGTAACAACATATATATTTTCTATGATGCTATATTCGATGGCATTATTAAGAAGCAGTTTAAAATAAAATGCCCCTGTGATATTTAAAAAAGTATAAATTATAGTTAGAAGTAAAATGTAGGGAATATATTTTTTATTTTTTCTAATAAATTTTTCTAACCATTCATTTATAATTTTTCTTTTATCTAAATTTAGGATTTTCTTAATTGGTTTTAAGTAAACATAGTTATTACTAGTCATCAAGTTAAATTCTGAAAATGATAATTTTCTTTTTCCTATAGAAGGGTCCATTATTTGTAATTCTTTCTTATCTTTATTAATACTATAAATTACGATAAAATGTTGGAATTTTTTACTTATAATAATGTGACTTATTATAGGTAACATTTCTTTATTTATATTATCTATTTTCGAATTAAGACCATATGAATTAAAACCAAGAATAGTTGAGGCTTGAACAAGGTTATATGCACTAACACCATTTTTAGTAGTTTTTGTCAACTCCCTCAAATATTCTAAAGAGCAATTTCCTTTATAATATCTAATAATTGATAGTAAACAACAAACACCGCAGTCTTTAAAGCCCTCCTGTTTTATAACTTCCATTTTTACCTCCCATTATATTATTCGAGATTAATTTAAATTTTTATATTAAATTAAAAAATATTTTGTATGTTTCTTTAGTTAATGTAAAAAATAAAAATAGAAGAGAATATTTAAATTATCTCTTCTTAGTTAAATGACTAATATATTTTTTATTTAGTTATTTCTATTAACTTAATAGCACTGCCTTTTGAAAAATATCGTTAACTATAATAACGGTATTTTTAATTTATTATTTTTTAGTGTAGCAAAAAAAGAAGAACTATTCTTCTTTGCAGGTTGCATCAAAACTATATGAAGTTCCACTCAATGTTAACGCACTTCCTATTTGACTTAATTTAGCAGTTGCATCAGCATTTCCTGTTTTTACTGCTGCTCTTGTAAGAGCACTTTCTATAGTAAAATCATCTACTCCATTTTTTCCAGTATCTACTCCAATAAAGTAATAATCAAAATTATCACCCTGTTTATCTGCTGGTACACTTGCATCATAAGGTTTATTTACTATAATAACATAACCACCAGCATAAGGTTTTCCAAATGAACTAGATGATCCACCACGTTCTAATATAATTCCATCTAGTGGTACTGCTACATAAGATCCTGGAGCTGGTGTTTGGCACTCAGAGTTAACCGTCGTTTGTCCTCCTCCTTGTGTTACAAAAAGATCTCCACCTATAATATTTGTTCTTGCAGCATCTATAAATTTTTTGGCATTAGTAGCATAAGTATTTCTTCTTGATTTCGCAATAGCACGCGTTACTGCAGGTAACGCAACCATCATAAGTATAGCCATAATTATAATAACTGCTAGTAATTCAATCAAAGTAAAACCTTGAGTATTTTTATTATTATTATTTGTATTCTCCATAATATTATCATATCTCCTATCTTTATAATATAATTGTAGTATTAAATTGAAAATACGTCAATTATTTTTTGAAAAAATATTAACAGTTGTAATTGTTTTCTCCTTTTAAAGTGTCTAAATTAGTAAGAGTACTAGTAACATATTGAATTTTAGCATTTTCTTTATATAAATTTTCATTGGATGTAAATTTAACTCCACGATAATAATTTGTACCACTTGTTGTGAAATTTTCTATTAACTGCACATAATATATATATTTATATGATTCATATTTTACAATAACATAACTATAACTTTCATTATATTTTCCATTGTATGGACCATTTTGAAGTTCTGATCTATCAAGATCAGTTATTTTGTATTTTCTACACTCTCCTGTTGCTGGTCTTGGTCTAGTCATATCTCCTTCAAATTGATATCTGGCAAGATTGACTAATTTTTTTGCATCGTTTATATATGATGTACTTTTTCCTTTATCCACAGTACTAGTGATATTTGGAAGAGCAACAACCATAAGTATACCCATAACAGTAATAGTGGCCATTAGTTCAATTAATGTAAAACCCTTATTATTCATACTTAACTCCTTATAATATAATTATACTATTTTTATACTAATAGTTAAATAATC
>CATKYP010000133.1 GCA_949840855.1 uncultured Bacilli bacterium
ATTTAGATATATTTGCTATTGACTATGAGGAGTTTGTTAAAAGGTTTGAAAAAATAAATAAAAATTATAATAATGAGTATTTAAAACTTGCTTCAGAAGATATGAACCTATTAGAAGAATTGTTTTATTAATATTTTAGATACTATGAGTTATTTATAGGTAAATCTTGTTAAAAATTTGGATAATATATTAACTTAGTTGTGTTATAATAACATATATATTTAATGAGTGGGTGATTTGATGAAACTTTATAATACATTGACAAGAAAAGTAGAAGAGTTTGTTCCAAATGAAGAAGGTAAAGTTAAAATGTATACTTGTGGTCCTACAGTATATCATTATGCACATATAGGAAATATTCGTAATTATATAGGACACGATATTTTAGAAAAGAGTCTTAGGTATATTGGGTATGATGTTTTACGTGCTATGAATATTACTGATGTTGGTCATTTAACTAGTGACTCTGATTCTGGTGTGGATAAGATGGAAGTTGCTAGGAAAAGAGAAAATAAGTCTGCAATGGATATTGCGGCATTTTATACAAAGGCATTTTTTGATGATTTTTCTTTG
This sequence comes from uncultured Bacilli bacterium, assembly GCA_949840855.1. Lineage (GTDB taxonomy): Bacteria > Bacillota_I > Bacilli_A > RF39 > UBA660 > UBA2730. Next base: position 574 of record CATKYP010000133.1, read on the forward strand.
GTTAATTGTAGAGAGCCTGATATAATTTCTCCTGCTACTGATAATATTTCTATGTATATTAAAATAATCCAAAAACTTTTAAAAGATGGGTATGCATACTTATCTGGTGGTAATGTTTATTTTGATGTTAGTAGGTTAGATGATTATTATGTTTTGACTAATCATAAGGAAGATAGTATGGTTGTTGGCGTTCGAGAAGGGGTAGAGGAGGATAGCAATAAGAAAAATCAAGCTGATTTTGTATTGTGGTTTACATCTAGCAAGTTCGAAAATCATGAATTGTTGTGGGACTCTCCTTGGGGAAAAGGGTACCCTGGTTGGCATATAGAGTGTACTGGTATTTCTATTAAATATTTAGGAGAATATTTGGACATTCATGGTGGTGGTATAGATAATATTTTTCCACATCACACTAATGAGATAGCTCAAAGTGAGGCATATCTTGGTCATAAATGGTGTAATTATTGGTTTCATAATGAGCATTTATTAGATGAAGTTGGTAAGATGAGTAAAAGTCGGGGTGCTATACTTACTGTCAGTTTATTAAAAGAAAAAGGTTATCTTCCTTTAGCTTTTCGTTTTATGTGTCTTAATTCCCATTATCGTAAGCAACTTTCATTTTCATATGAGGCTTTAGAACAAGCACAAGGAGCTTTAAAAAAATTAAGAAATAGAGTAGCAAGTATTGAAAATAATGGTAATAGAGATGATAAATTATTTGATTATTATGATGGCAAATTTAAAGAAGCGCTTGAAGATGATTTGAATACTGCTAATGCTTTATCTGTTCTTTATGAAGTTTTAAAAGATGAGAATGTTAATGGAAAGACTAAGATAGAACTTGTATGTAGTTTTGAGAAAGTGCTTTCACTAGATTTAATTACTGATAAGAAAAATATTAGTAATGAAGAAGAAATTTTGAAAATGATTGATGAGAGAAATATTGCGAAGAAAAATAAGGATTTTGAAAAGGCTGATTTTATACGTGATGAGTTGCTTAAGATGAATATTAGACTTGTTGATAAAAGAGATGGTACAACTTATGAGGTCATTGAGTAGAAATAGCTTTTCTTTTTGTTTTGAGGTGTTTTATGAATGTATTAGAAATTAATGTACTTGTTTTAGCATATTTGGGAGATGTTGTTTATGAAAATTATATTAGGCATTTTCTTGTAGATAGTGGAATAGGTAATGTTGATAGTTTGCAAACTGAGGCTGTTAAATATGTTTCTGCTAAGGCTCAGGCTAGATTTTTACAGAAGTTACTTGATGAAGAGTTTTTTATAGAAGAAGAGTTGAGCGTTATTAGGCGAGCTAGGAATTATAGGGGAACAAGGCATCCTAAGAATTGTGATATTATTACTTACAAATATGCTACCGCTTTAGAAGCTGTTATTGGGTATCTAGACTTTATAGATAATCAAGAGCGAATAAAGTGTATTATGAAAGCAATTTTAGGAGGAAAAATATGTTAGTTTATGGCAAAAATGTGTTTTATGAAACTTTGAAATTTAATCCGAATATTATTCGCAAAATTATAATTCAAGAGGGACTTAAAGATGAAAATGTAGTTTTTCTTGCTAAAAATAGTGGTATTTCGTTAGATTATAAAAGTAGAGCTTATATGGACAAGCTTGCAAATGGAGTACATCAAGGTATAATAATGGATGTTGTGGATTATGAATATTTTTCTTTAAATGATGTGATTTTAAATAGTAGTTTCTTTGTTATTTTGGATCATATAGAAGATCCTCATAATTTTGGTGCTATTATTAGGACGTGTGAAGCAGCTGGCATTGATGCAATAATTATTCCTAAAGATAGAGAAGTATTAATAAATGCTACTGTTATGAAGACTAGTGCAGCTTCACTTGTTAGAATGAAAATTGTTAGAGTTAGTAATTTAGTTCAAGCAATTGATATTTTGAAGAAAAATGGCTTTTGGATAGTTGGAACAGATATGTTAGGTGAAGATTATAAAAAAATTGACTATACTGGTAAGGTAGCCTTGGTAATTGGTAATGAAGGTAAAGGAATGAGCAAATTAGTCCGAAAAAACTGTGATTTTATTGCTAGTATTCCAATGTATGGTGAAATTAATAGTCTAAATGCTTCAGTTTCAGCTGGCATTATGATATATGAGGTTATCCGCAATAGAAAGTAGGGTATATGAATTATAAAAATGTGAATGATTATGAAGTTTTGTATTTAATTGAAGATGAAAATGATAGTTATAAAAATATATTATATGATAAATATAGGCCTGTTGTTATAAATCTTTGCAACAAATATATTAATGAATATAATAATTTGTCTATTGATAGAGAAGAATTATTTCAAGAAGCTTTTATAGGTCTTGATTATGCTATTAGTCATTTTGATTTTAATAAAGATGTGAAATTTATTACTTATTGTATGCTTTGTATAGAAAGTAAGATTAAAGACTATTTTAATAAATTATATAGAAAAAAGAATTTAATACATATAAATTCTGTATCATTAGATGATACATTAGTTGATTATGCAGTTGATTCTTTTAGAGCTGATTTTATCAATGAAGAAGAAGTTATGAAATTTAAAAATTCGCTTAATGATATTGAATCATGGATATTTGAGTTAAGATTTAATGGTTTTACTTGTAAAGAAATAGCATTTCTTTTAGATTTAGCTCTCTCTAGTATTTATTTTTATTTGAAGAAGATTAAAAGTAAATATAACAAGATATTTTGTTTGTAATTTTTCTTATCTTATTATAAAATAAATTTATAGTAGGGTGATTTTATGAATAATAGTAATGATATCTATACCTTAAAAGAGTGGTTGGCTTTACATAACATTAAAAGTAGTGAAGGAGTAGAGAAACTAAAAAGTATATTTAGTAATATGGATAGGGAAATGAAGGAGTTACATTCT
>CATKYP010000134.1 GCA_949840855.1 uncultured Bacilli bacterium
ATTATGACAAAAACATATTAAAATTATCACAAATATTAATACAAAAGTTAAAAGTAAAAACTTTTTATATCTATTCCACCAGCTAATATTATTAGTATTTTCAATATAATCATTTATAAGCTTAACAAATCTTTTATTATTAGACTTATATTTTTTAGGAATAAATTTCTCACTATTTTCTAAAACCTCATCCAATTTAGAAAAATCTTTAAGAGCTAAAATATATCCAAGTTTTTCAAATTCATCAATAATTTGTACTTGATGATCATTTGTATGTTCAAAGTATTTCGAGAGTCTTGGAGCAGCAATAACTTTTTTGTTAAATTTAAGAGCTGTTAAAATACTTCCCACTCCTCCATGAGTTATTACAATACTAGCTTCTTTCATATATTCATCTAGCTTTTTAGGAGTAACTAAATCAAATATTTCCATATTTTTAGATTCATATTTAGTATAACCAGCCTGTACTATAATTTTATCTTTAATATTTTTTTTATTGCACTGTTTATCTATTGCTTCTAATAACCTTACAAAACTCTTATCTTGTGTACCAAGTGTTACTAAAATCATTAAAAAATCCAACCTCCATACTTTGCTTCAGGATAAAGTTCTAGCATACTTTCCCATTGTACTATAAAATAGTCTGCTATTGGATATATAAGTCTACCAGTAATTGTTTTTGTCTTAATATTAGCAAAAGTTTCTACATAAATTATCTTACTACCAAATATTTTCCCTAAATAACACATAGGTCCAGCTGTATGAGTTCCTGTAGTAATAATATAATCTGGACTTACTTTAAAATACAAAAATATAGTTTTAATTATATTATACAAAAATTTAAAAATATAGGTAAATAAATGATCTTTTGTACCATATACTAAGAAACTAACTTTTCCTTCATATTCTTCTTTTAAGTATAAATTAGATTTAGTTTTTTCCGTAATTATATAATAATTATATTTTTTAAACAGACTCTTTAATTGCATCATTTCAGTTAAGTGTCCACCTGTTGATGATATAAATAACACTTTTGGCATATTATCACTTCTTTTCAATTATTTTTAACCATTCTTTACTAATATTATCAGGACTATATTTAGAAACTAATCTTCTTCCTTCAAGACCAACTTTTTTTCTAGTTTCAAAATCTTCCATTAAATCCTCACACTTTTTAATATAAGCCGAAAAGTTTCTATTTTTTATTAAATATCCATTACTACCACTATTTATCAACTCATTAGCTCCTTCAGCGGAAGAAAAGCTAATACAAGGAAGTCCACAACTCATCGCTTCTAACAAGACTATTCCAAATGATTCTGTATAAGATGTCATCAAATAAATTGAAGATTCTCTAAGCCTCTCATAAATATATTCCTTATTTCTAAATCCATGAAGAGTAACTTTTTCTCCCAACCCATTTTTTTTAATATACTTTTCAAGTATTCTCCTAGATGGACCATCGCCAATAATATCAAGTTGCCAATCAGGATAATCGCTTGAAATCATTTTAAAAATCTTAAGTAAATCTAAATATCCTTTTTCAGGAGAAAGTCTTCCAACAGAAATTAACCTTTTATTAACAAGTGGTGCTAAATCATTCTTACTAGGCATATCTTCTATTACATTTGGAATATATATGCATTCACATTTAGTATTTCTAAGCATTCCTCTATAAAAAGCTTCAAGTGACTTAGATACTAATACTAAATAATCAAGATTACTACAAGACATTTTAATTTTGTCAGCATATTTCAGATTATCATGATAATGATTATGTTCCCAACCAATTTTTAAAACATTATCTTTTCCGAAATCACCTAACCACTTATCAAATATATCGCGTGTTGCAATAATAACATCACTGTCACACGATTTGATATAACTAATCATAGTTTTCTTACGAAGTTTTAATATTTTTAATGATTTCATTCCTTCTTTAAATGACTTTACATATCTATGCTTTCTAACCAAACTTCTAAATTCAGCTTCATTAGGAACCACATCAGTTAGATATTTAATAGATACTCTCTCATCTATTTTAAATACTGGCTCGTCTATCAACTTATAACTGCAAGCTATTTCAACATCATACTTATCAGCTAAAATATTAGCAAGAGTAGCAATACATCTTTCTACTCCACCATAATTAAGATGTAATGCTAAAATTGATATCTTCATAAAATCACCAACCTATAACCTATTTATATACTAATTATATCCAAAAAAACTCTATTCTACAAGAAAAAAGAACCTATAAAAATTCCCTATTTATAATATTAATTATTTAGTATGACTATTTGTAACTTGCTCTTTTACTTTTTCTTCATCAAGTATAACTAATCTTCTAGTAATATTAAACCTTTCATTTCCATATTTAGATAAACAACTAAGGCCTAATTCTTTTACATTAACAAGCTCTAAATCACTAGGTTCTTTAACTGGTAGCAAAAAATTCTCAATCCATTGTAAACTCTTTTTACAATAAATAACTTCAATTAATTTTTCTTTCATATTATCAATATTTTCATATTTATCATTCTTCTCTTTAATTAGACTTTTAATATAATCATCTATTGTTACGCTATCAAGCTCTTTTTGCCATTCAAGCGCGAAATCATCTTTGCCATTCTCTAAGGTATAATCCATTAAATTCTTTTTAAAAGTAGCAAGAGTATCATCAAATGCCTCTTTTAAATGTTCTTTGTTATTTAACTTATCATCTATTTCATCAATATCACTTTTATAATTATTATACATAATTTCATCAGAACAAACTCTTTTATACTCACTAATATTAGATTCTAATTCTAAAGACTCTGAATCAAGTTTAGCAAACTTAAAAAAGTCTTCTCTATCAAACTTACAAATCATACGATAAAGTAATTCAGACCAAACACAGTAAACAGTATTAAACTTTATACCATAATTATTTATAGTATAATCATTTGCTTCATTAATAAAATCTTCTTTATCATCTATTTTCTTCCATTTATTCAATAATTCTAAACCAAGCAAATTTTTCTTTTAAAAGTTCAAGTTCGTTAAATATAGCCTCTCCTTCTTTAATAGCAATTTGAAAAATATTAGAATAATGATACTTTTCAGGAATATAATAACTACTATCAGACTGTGTAATATGTGTAAGTTCATGATATACTGTAGATTTTATTTGACTATCCTTTACAATAACAACAATTCGATCTGCTAAACTTACATATCCACCTGTTTCAGAATTTAACTCTTCTCTAATACCTTTTGTCTTCATCAATTGTTTTCTAGTATTAACCTTAAATGTATCGATCTCTTTCAAACAATCAATTATAGAAAAAAGCTTTTCTCCATTATCTACTTTATTTATATCTAATTTGGAAGCTTCAAGAAGAGTCTCTTTAATTTCTTTCTTAGCCACAGGAGAATAGTTCTTAATTCTAAAAACCTCTTGCAATTTAATTAAAATCTTTTCTTGTAAATTTAACATATAA
>CATKYP010000135.1 GCA_949840855.1 uncultured Bacilli bacterium
CAGTGGCAAAATTTTATTTTGATGGAATATAATAATAAATATAAATATTAATATAGAATTGAATAAATTTAGTTCTTTTTTTTGTCACTTTTTTTGGAACATAATTTATTGCCTTTTTGGTTAAAATAAACATAAAATGTAATAGAAAGGAAGAGATAAATATGTTTTCAAAATTTAGCGAAGAGGCACAAAAAGTACTACTGATAGCAAAAGATGAAATGACTAGTTTGAAACATCCTTATGTTGGTAGTGAACATTTATTTTTAGCTATTCTTTCTAATAAAAAACAGTTTGTTGCAAATAGATTAAAAAAGTATAATATTAACTATGATAATTTTAAAAAAGAAATCATAAGGGTTGTAGGTATTGGAAACAAAACCAATAGTTGGTTTTTATATACACCTCTTTTAAAAAAAGTAATTGAGAATGCAATTTTTGATACTAAAGAGAAAGGATTGAAAGAAGTTGGTGTAGAACAATTATTTTTATCTATTTTGGAAGAGGGCGATGGGGTTGCAATTAGGTTACTTATTGGTATGGGGATTGACTTAGATCTTTTATATAATGATTTCTCTAATAAGCTATCTGTTAAAAAAGGTAAAAAAGATAGAAAACTTATGGTGAGTGAATTTTCTGTAAATTTTAATAAAAAAGCGATAGCAAATGAACTAGATCCTGTAGTATGTAGAGATATGGAAGTTAATAGATTAATAGAGATTCTTTCTAGAAGATGTAAAAATAATCCTTTATTAATTGGAGAAGCTGGTGTTGGTAAGACAGCAATAGTTGAAGAACTTGCTAGAAGAATTGTTAATGGTGATGTACCAAAGTTTTTTCAAAATAAAAAAATACTTTCTGTATCAATTGCTAGTTTAGTTGCAGGAACAAAATATAGAGGGGAATTTGAAGAAAGAATTAATAAAATATTAAAAGAAGTAGAAAGTGATGGTAATATTATATTATTTATAGATGAGATACATACAATAGTAGGAGCAGGTGGAGCAGAGGGAGCAATTGATGCTTCTAATATATTAAAACCTAGTTTAGCACGAGGTAATATTAGAATTATTGGAGCAACTACTATTTCTGAATATCATCAAAGTATTGAAAAGGATAAAGCACTTGATAGACGTTTTCAAAAGATAGAAATTAAAGAGCCTAATAATGATAATACTATGAAAATACTTTCTAGTCTTAGGCCTTTATATGAAGATTATCATAATGTTAGTATTAGTGATGAAATTCTTTCTTATATTATAATGCTTACTGATAAGTATATTTGTAATCAGAAAAATCCAGATAAGTCTATTGATATAATGGATGAAGTATGTGCTAAAGCAAGTCTTAATGTTACTAAAGGAGAGAGAGAACTTAAGGAGCTTAATCAAAAGCTTAGAAGCTTGATAAAAAATAAAAATGATTCTGTTATTAATCAAGATTTTAAGAGTGCTGCAAGATTAAAAAATGAGCAGTGTATAATAGAAGATGAGATAAATCGTAAAATGCTTAAAGTAGATAAAAAGAATATGAGTACAATTATAACCAAAAAGATGGTTTCAGAAGTTGTTGAATTAAAGACTAAGATACCTATTTATGAGATTAATAAAGATAGTAGTGTACTTGTTAATAAGCTTAGGAAAACTTTAAAAAGTAAAATTATAGGTCAGGATGAAGTAATTGATGACATATGTGATTTTACTAAATTAATGAAATCAGGATTTTCTAAAAATAGAGCTCATTCATTTTTATTAATTGGGCAAACAGGTATTGGTAAAACTATGTTAGTTAAAGAATATGCTAATGTATTATTTGGTAGAGATAATTTTATAAGGCTTGATATGAGTGAATATAAAGAAGAACATTCTATTAGTAAGATTATAGGTTCTCCTCCTGGATATGTTGGATATGATGAGGATAAATTTGTATTAGAGAAAGTTAGAAATAATCCACATTCTGTAATACTTTTAGATGAAGTCGAGAAGGCTCATCCATCTGTTATTAAGTTATTTTTACAGGTATTAGATAATGGAATTATGCATGATTCATCTGGTCGAGAAGTTAACTTTAAAAATACTATTATTTTTATGACCTCTAATATTGGTTGTGGAAAAAAGAATATTGGATTTAATAAACAAGAGTTTAATAGTGATATAAAAGATTTCTTTTCAGTAGAATTTTTGAATAGAGTTGATAAAATATTTAACTTTAAAGAAATAGACTATAATACTATTAAGAAAATAGTTTATAATAAGCTTAATTTTATTAAAGATGAATATGCTAGTAAGGATATAAATATAAGTTTTTCCACAAATGTTGTGGATAAAATAATTGAACGTAGTAATTATCATGAGTATGGTGCTAGAAAAGTGGATAAAATAATTGAAGAAGTAATAAACAAGTATATTCTTGATATGATTATTAGAGGAAGTGGGGATATTAGTTTAAAAGAGTTAGAAGTATAGCTCTTTTTTTTGTAAGGCAATCGCTTAAAAAAATATTTGCTCTAATTTTCAATAAAAATATTTATTATAGGATGAAAATTCACTTCTAATTTTTAAATTATAGTAAAAACAAGTGAAAATCTAACTAAATCTTCATACTTTTTATATAATTTTAGCCTAAAAATTTTTTTAAGCGATTGCCATATTTTTTTTGATATTAAGTAATAATAGTTGTATAATACTTATATTAAATTATTTTTTGTATATGTAGGTGGTAGCTATGCTTAGTAAAATAGATGAAATTAATAAATTATTGAAAGATACACCATTTTTGAAATGTGAACTTGTATATAGTAGAGATATTGATTTTATAAAAGCAGTATTAGATATGCCAGAGTGGGAAAAAGAAGAGTTTCAAGGATTATTAGCATCATCTATTTGGAATAGTAATTATCGAGATGTAAAAGCAATATTAGGAATGCCACAGTGGAAGGACAAAAGATTTAAAAGATTGTTAACATCTAATATTTGGAATAGTAATGCTAAAGATGTCGAAGATATATTAAGAATGCCAGAGTGGGAAAAAGAAGAATTTAAAGGGTTATTAACACCTAATATTTGGACTAGTAATGCTAAAGATGTCGAAGCAATATTAAGAATGCCAGAGTGGGAAAAAGAAGAATTTAAAGGGTTATTAACACCTACTATTTGGAATAGTAATGCTAAAGATGTCGAAGATATATTAAGAATGCCAGAGTGGGAAAAAGAAGAATTTAAAGGGTTATTAACACCTACTATTTGGAATAGTAATGCTAAAGATGTCGAAGATATATTAAGAATGTCAGAGTGGGAAAAAGAAGAATTTAAAGGGTTATTAACACCTACTATTTGGACTAGTAATGCTAAAGATGTCGAAGATATATTAAGAATGCCAGAGTGGGAAAAAGAAGAATTTAAAGGGTTATTAACACCTACTATTTGGAATAGTAATGCTAAAGATGTCGAAGATATATTAAGAATG
>CATKYP010000136.1 GCA_949840855.1 uncultured Bacilli bacterium
GATTTTTTAATTAATTGTAAAAATTGGACTATTAAAGATAATAGCATATTATTTCTATATGAAGCAGATTTATTAAAATATAACAATTTAATAGGAGAAATGTAGTATAGGGAAGTAGGTAGTATTATGACAAAGAAGAGAAAGGTAGTTATTGTAGGAGCAGGTCCAGCAGGTCTTACTTGTGCTTATTATTTACTAAAAAATTCTAAGAATTATGAAGTGATTATTTTAGAAGAAGAAGATATGATTGGCGGGATATCTAAAACCGTTACTTATGATAATAACAAAATGGATTTAGGCGGGCACCGTTTCTTTTCCAAAAGTCAAGAAGTAAATGATATTTGGCTTGAAATACTTAAAATACAAGGTAGTCCTAGTAAGGATGATAAAATTTTAGGTAGTTCTAAGAAGTTTATGCCAGATGGTCTAGATCCTTCAGTAGATGATGCTTTATTAATACGTAATAGAGTATCTAGAATATATTATGATAAAAAATTTTTTGACTATCCAATTAGTCTTAGTCTAGAAACTATCTACAAACTTGGTTTTCTTAGAACTATTATATGTGCTTTTAGTTATTTTAAGAGTTCTTTTATAAAATTACCTGAAGATAATTTAGAAAATTTTTATATCAATCGATTTGGTAAAAAGCTATATAAAATGTTTTTTTATAATTATACAGAAAAAGTATGGGGAAAACATCCTAAAAATATTTCAGCTGATTGGGGTAGTCAACGTGCTAAAGGATTATCTGTTTTTGGAGTCATTAAAGATTCTTTAAGACGTCTTTTTCATCTAAAAAGTTATAATATTGAAACATCTTTAATAGACAGTTTTTACTATCCAAAGTATGGACCTGGTCAAATGTGGGAGAAGATGAGTTTAATAATAGAAAATATGGGTGGAACTATTATTAAGAAAGCTAGAGTCTTTAAGCTTGAGCAAAAAGATGGAAAAATAAACTCAGTTTTTTATGAAAAAGATAATAAGACAAAAAAACTAGATGTTGATATTTTAGTATCTTCTATGCCGTTAAAAGATTTATGCGAAATAACAAATAATATACCAAAGAAAATTTTAAATATTGCAACTAGTCTTCCTTATAGAGATTTCATAACTTTAGGTTTAATTGTTAAGAAACTTAATTTGAAAAATGAGACTAATATTAAAACAGTTTCTAATATAGTTCCTGATAATTGGATATATGTGCAAGATGATAATGTTAAAATGGGACGTATCCAAATATTTAATAATTGGTCTCCTTATTTAGTAGATGATTTATTTAATACAGTATCACTTGGACTTGAATACTTTTGTCAAGAGGGGGATAGACTTTGGAATATGAAGGATTCAGAGTTTAAAAATTTTGTAGTAGAAGAGCTTGAAAAAATGAAGATAATAAATAGAGAAGATGTATTAAATTATAATGTCGAAAGAGTTAAAAAAGCATATCCTGCCTACTTTGGTAGTTATAAAGATATTGATAAATTAAAAACTTACTTAGATTCAATAGAAAATTTATATTGTATAGGAAGAAATGGTCAACATAGATATAATAATATGGATCATTCTATGCTAACTGGGATAGAAGCTTCTAAAAACATTATTAATGATAGTAAAGATAAAACAAATATTTGGGCAGTAAATACTGAAAAAGAATATATAGAATCTAAGAACTAAAGTGGTGATTTAAGTGAAGAAAAGAGTTATTAATAAATTTAAAAATTATAAACCAGCCAAGCAAATAGCATTTTTATACTTTTTTATAGTAATTATAGTTATGGCTGTAAGATATTGTACTTTAGATAATGATTTTTGGTTTTTAGCTAATACTGGTAGGTATATTGTAAATAATGGATTTCCAAGAATAGAACCTTTTACAATTCATAGCGATTTTTCATTTGTTGTTCAACAGTGGCTTACTGATGTTATATTTTATTACACTTATTTGCTATTTGGTGAAATTGGAATGTTTATTTTAATTCTTCTTTTATTTATATTAATTCTTTATCTTGCTTATAAGCTTTGTTTACTTGTTAGTGAGAAAAGAGTTTATTTGTCTATAATTGTATCCTGTGTTATTGGATTTCTTTATTCTTTAGTTTTCGTTAGAACAAGACCTCAGATGTTTGATTTTATAATACTATTGATACAATTATATTGTTTAGAATTATATATTAGAAAGAAAAATGTAAAATATTTATCTGTTCTTCCGATGCTTTCAATTTTACTAATTAATTTACATTCTTCTTCGTGGTTTATGTTATTTCTTTTTATGATTCCATATATAATTGGTGCTTTTAGATTTAAGGTTTTATGTTTTGAAAGTGAAGGCTATAAACTAAAGCCTTTACTGCTAGTTATGTTAGTAATGTTTCTAATGGGATTTATAAATCCGTATGGAATTGATAATATAACTTATATTTTTACATCTTATAACAATGTTTATATTAATGCTATTGTTAATGAAATGAGACCTCCTATAGTAACTAATATGTCAGGACTTTGTGTTTACTTATCAATATTTTTAGTATTATTTTGCTATCTTATTAATAAGAAAAATGTCATAAAGATTCGTTATTTTTTATTATTTTTAGGAACAACTATACTAGCTCTTTCCTCAATTAAAGGGTTTAGCTTTTTTATAACAAGCGCCATCTTTTCACTTTCTGATTATTTAAAAGAGTATTTTACAGTTTATGATAAAAAGTTTGAAAAAAATTTTAGATTTAATTTTATATTTTAAAGTTGAACAGGATTGGTATAAAAAAACTGTTGAAGGATTAATAGATAGTACAAAAGCTAATAATGAAAATACGAATTCAAAGGCACTTCCTATATTTTCATTCTTAGAATAGATGTTTGTTTATTTAACAGTTATGTGTACTTACAAAGAATTTTTTAATAAGACAATAAATTATAGACTGCTGTGCGTAAAGCATAGCAGTTTTTAAGTTGAAGTAGGCATTGATGTACTTTCAAGCTTTAGGTTATTTTAATTGTATGGGTGTAACAAGGTTCATTTTTGTTACATTTATAAATTTATTTTTTGTACAGTTTCTATTGCATTCAAGAAAGGAGAATTTGTTTATGTCAGAGTATGCTAGAGAAGTGGATGCTTTTACATCTTCCGCATCAAGTAAAAAGTCAGATGTAGTGGAATCGATTCCATTTGGGATTGATTTAGGAACTACAAATAGTTCTATCAGTTGCGGTTTAAAGAATCATGCTGCTGAAAACATAGTGCTGAAGAGCGGTAAATTAACAATGCCGTCAGTAGTTATGTGGCTTGGCGGTGACAATTGGGTAGTTGGTGATGAAGCTTATAAGTACGCCCATCAAGGTAATCCAAATGTATGTACTTCAGTAAAGAGCAAGATGCAAGATCCTACGGCAATGGTAGTATTCGAGTATAATGGCGAGCGTGTTGTAAAAACACCAACA
>CATKYP010000137.1 GCA_949840855.1 uncultured Bacilli bacterium
CTTATTTATTAATTTCACTCATACAAGAATAAATTATTAAATATATTATTACACCCAATGGGATAAATACGATAATCATCTGCAAAATAATTTCTATATTATAATTATCAATAATAGTTGCAAATGAATAATAAAATAGTAAAGCTATTATAGCAAGTGACGCAAGTAAAGATATTAAAGCATTCTGTCGTATTTTATTTTTTGAGAAAGCATTTTTTATAACTTTAGATTTTTTTTCACCTTTATTAGTAACTCTAAGTCCTTTATAAAATAATAAGGAAGCTAAGAAAAATAAAGGAGTCATTGATACAAGTACAGATATAATCCCACTAAAACCTGCTAATATAAGAATTTGTCTAAAATCTTTACTAAAAACTGTATATAATAAAATCAATATATATGGAAGCAATATTGAGCATATAAAAAATCTATCTATATATATATATCTACTATAAAGAGCTCTCAATTTATTATCTATATTTCCAATTATAGACATCACTATAATAGTAAAAATTGCACATAATTCAAAAGTAACATTAGGAATAAAATTATTAGTTAAAAAGCCAACCTTTATCCAAATAGATAAATAAGTAACTGTAAATATTATTCTTATAGTAATACTTTTATACTGATCTAAACTATTTTCAATACTTTCTTTATAAACTGGAAGCTTCTCATTCTTGTTTTTGTTTTTGTCAAATATTCCAATTCCAAAATATAAAAGAACAGTAATAAATGCAAAGACTGGTAATAAAAATACTATTATTGTAGTTAAGTCATGAAAACTAAGTACTGCAAGATAATCAATAAAACTAGGATCAATTATGTTTTTATATATGATAAACAAAAATAAGACTCCAAAAAACAATACAATAGAATAAGCAATATCCTTAGTAATCTTAAGTTTTCTAAATTGAAATATTGGAAAATCATTTTTAATATTTGCAAGTATAGCCATTAATATTAATACAAATAATGATATTACCTCTACTAAAACATCATTTAAGTGCCAACCTCCTGGATTTAGCGATATTTTCATCCATAAGGAAAGGCAAATTATAACACCAAGTGTAATAACAGTTGACCTTCTATAACTTCTTAATCCTGCTATTTGGTCCTTACTAATAGTTACTTCTTTAACTCTTTTTCTCACACTATCAACCTCTCTATCTTAATTACATTTAATCACCAAATCATAATTTTTGCAAGAAAATAACAAAAAAACTCTAGAAAACTAGAGTCCTTTATTATTTATTAAGTTCTTTTAATTTATCGATAGTCTTTTCCATTTCAAGTTCATATTGTAGCATTTCAATACCACCCATTTCTTTTAAGAATTGTTCTTTAGTAATATTATATTTTTTAGCAATTTCTTCAGCTTCTTTAGAAGCATCTTCTTCACTAACTTCAATTTTTTCTAGATTCATAATCTCTTCAAGCATTAAACGATATAAAACATTTTTGAAAGCTTCTGGTTCTAATTGATTTAGTAAGTCTTCTTTCTTAGATTGAGTAAACTTATAATATAAATCTATACTTATTCCTTGCATTTGCATATTTCTCTCAAATCTATTAAATAATCTCTCTACTTCCTCACTTACCATCTCTTCTGGAATATCAACATCAACATTCTCACCTACTTTTTCCAAAAGTTCATCTACATATTTATTTTCTAAGTCAGCTTCTTTATGAGCCTTAAGTTCATTTTCTATATGCTCTCTTAAAGACTTTTCATCACTAACACCTTCAAGCGCTAAGTCTTCAAATAATTCTTCATCTAATTTTCTTTTAATTTTTTGTTTAACCTCATTCACTTTTACGTGAAAAACAACTTTTTGACCAGCAAGATCTTCTGAATGATATTCTTCTGGAAAAGTTAAATCTAAGTCTTTTTCATCTTCTGCTTTTAAACCAATTAACTGCTCTTCAAATCCAGGAATAAATGAACCAGAACCGATTTCTAAAGAATGATTTTCTCCTTTTCCACCATCAAAAGCTATGCCATCTTTAAATCCTTCAAAATCAATTACTGCAATATCTCCATTTTCAATAGCACCATCTTTAATAACTACTTCAGTATAATCAGCAAGAATATGTTCTATCTCATGATCTATTTCTTCCTTTTCTACTTTTGCTTCTTCTTTTACTATATTAAGTCCCTTATAATTCTTAATTTTAACCTCAGGCTTAGTTATAATGTTAAATATAAATGTTATAGAATCTTCATTAATCTCTTTAACATCTACATTAGGTTGTATTACAGGAACAAGTTTAGAACTTTCTAAAGCTTTATCATAAGCGTCCTGAACAACTATATCCGCAGCATCTAAATATAAAGATTCTTTTCCATAATGCTTTTCATAAATTTCTCTAGGTACTTTTCCTTTTCTAAAACCATCCACTTGAGCATTTTTCTGTTTCTTTTTAAACGTATTATCAAGAGCATTCTTCCACTCTTCACCTTCTATTTTTATTACAACTTCATGCTTATTTTTATTAGTTATTTTTTCATCCTTTTCTTCATTTGTTTTAACTTCTTTTTCTTTTGCCATATTATCTCCTCCAATAAGCTTTATTATAACTTAAAAGTAAAATTCGTACAAGTAAATTACTCTACTTTTTTACCTCTATATCTAATTTGTCTAAAAATTATAGTACATAAATAGACTTTTATTTTTTAACATTTTATTTCACTATCCAAAAAGTTGGTAAATCTCTAAGACCATTTTTTCCAGCAGCTACTGGCTTATTAATAATTTCATGATTAATAACTAATTCAGTTGAACTTCCACCATCCATATTAGCAGCATTAACAGCACCATAATTTTCCATAATTTCAGTTAAATCTGACATATCAGCACCAATACTAGATGGTATTCTTCCATTTATAATTAGAAATAATACTATTCCATCACTTCTTTGACCAATAGCAGTACGAGGAGCGATTCCCCAACCACCATTACCTTTCACAAAACTGCTTTTTCCATTAACTATCAAATATGGTCCAAATTCTACTGCATCTCTAATACCGTTTTTCATCGCCTCATTAGCACTCCACCTGGCAAGAACAAGTTTATTTTCTTTATTAAATCCAACAATTCCACCACCCACATTTGATTTTCTATAATCTCCTACAAGTTTTCCATTTGAAATAACTACTCCATGAGGTATTCCTCCATTACTGTTCCAATCTGGATCATAAAAACCACCTGCATTTATTGCTATTATAGCATCATTATTTTTGGCAACTGTTGTTATCGCTTCTCCTCTTGTTCCTAAATATCTACTAGTAGCAAGACTTACTCTACTAGGATCGTATATAGCAACTAAATATCCCTTATAACCTTTACCACTAACCTCAATCACTTTATATAAATCATTATCTGCATCTTTTTTTAATATTTG
>CATKYP010000138.1 GCA_949840855.1 uncultured Bacilli bacterium
ATGTCAAAAATAATAAATTCATTAACAATGCAAAAAATCAAGCTTATTTGATGATATTTAAAATTAAATAATTTATTATAATGGATATAATTCGAAAAACTTACTAGTAACTGCTTTAGTTATTCTCATAGTAACTAAGGAAGCATAATCTGTAGCAGAATTAGGATGTGATGAATTTGGAGAAGTTACAAATATTGACATTTTAGGATTACTTGCTGGAGCATATCCTACAAAGGAACTTGTAATAGTTTCTGTGTCTATTTTGTCATCACCATCTGTATCAATAAAACTTTGAGAGGTTCCCGTTTTTCCAGCTGAATCAAAATGCTCTTCTATATATCCGCGTCCATATCCCCCAGCTTGATGCATAACAGCATAAAATCCTTCTTTCATTCTGGCCATATATTCAGGAGATGTCTCTACTTTGTTTAGAACTTTCTTAGAAGTTGCTAGTATAGTTTCCCCTAATTCTATTCCATCAGTTGCTTTATGGACCTCTTTAAGTAAATGAGGTTCTAGTCTCTCTCCTCCATTAGCAATAGTTGTGATATATTGTGATAATTGAAGTGGTGTATAAGTTTCATATTGCCCCATAACAAAGTCTAACAGATTTCCTGCTGCTACATCTTTTGAAGAAAATCCTGCACTTTCAGTAGGTAGATCTATTCCTGTTTTTACACCAAGTCCAAATGAATGATACATAGATCTATAAGTATCAAAAGCTTGTTGATTAAAATTAAGTCTCATTCCGTTAAAATATTCTTGTCCATTAACTCTTATTGCTGTTTTAAACTGATATACATTACTACTTTTAGCAAGTGCTGTAATATCATTAATTCTACCTAGAGTATTTGAAGAACATTTTTGAGGAGTTCCTGCTACTTTAATACATTCATCAATCATATACTCTCCTATTTTTACAGCACCTGTATTATATCCTACTAAAATGGATGCTCCTTTAACAACTGAACCTGGTGTAATAGGAGAAGTTAAAATACTTGCAATATTATCAACAATTTCACTTCCTACTAATTTTTTGGATGCCATAGCAAGAACTTCTCCAGTAGATGGGTCTTGAATTACTACGCTAGAATGATCATAATATTTAGTATTAGGTTCATTTTTAGCATTCATAATTTGCTCTTTTAAGATATTTTCAATCTCTCTTTGTAAATTTATATCTATAGATAATACTATATCATTGCCTCTAAGACCAGGAGATACTAATTTTAATTCAGTAGAATTCACTACTTGATATTTTTCTTTTGTACCTTTTAAATAATCTTCATATACTTTCTCAATATAACTCAAACCTACTCTATCATTTAAAGAGTAACCTTTTTTTAAATACTCTTCCTTTTCACTTGCAGGAATTCCTTCTTCAGTTGTAGAAATTGTACCAAGTATTGTTCTAAAAACATCTCCATAAGGATAAGTTCTTTCCCAATCAAGTTTTGTTCCAAAGCCATTTAAATATGCTGTATTTTCGGCAATATAGGCATATTCTTCATCAGTTACATCTTCTCCTGTTTTTATTATTTTCTCATCATATGAGTACCCCTTATTCATTAAGTAATATAAATATGCCGCTTTTTTATCTTCTTCATTAAAACTGTCTAATTCTTTTCTTGTAATTCTTTCTAATTTTATTTTCTCTATATCTCTATTGGTAAGACGTCTAGCTTCATAATCTTCCCATTCTTTTTCGGTTACTCTTTTCTTTAATTTTTTTGGATATTTAGCTAGATAAAAGTTTCTCATCTCTTCTTCTGTTAATTTTTCATACTTTAATGTCAAGTGACTACTTACATTATATGCTAGTTCTATTTCTTCACTAGAAGATATTTTTTTGCTTTTTTTGTAATATATAGTTTTAATCGCTTTATTGTCTACTATTATATTGTAATTTCTATCATATATTCTACCTCTTGGTGCAGAAGTTCCTTCAACGATAGTGTAACTAAGCTTTTTTAAAGATATTTTATAATCATCATTTTTAATAATCATAACTTGAAATAATTTAAAAAAGATAGCTGTAAAAAGAACAATAACTCCTATAAGCATTATTAGTATTCTTGTATCAAGAACCTTTTCATCAATAATTACTTTTTTGTTAGATTTAGCACTATATTTACTTTTACTACTATGCTTGTATTTCTTCCTTGACATAAAAGCCTCCTTATTAATAGTTTATCACATATTTTAAAAGTTATTTCATATATTTTGTTGTAGGAGGAGAAAATGTACGAAAAAATTATTAAAAATAATATTATGTATTTAAATAGTTCAATTACTAAAAATTTTTTAATTAAAAGACAGATAGATGCAACAGATGATGAAATTGAGATAATTACTACTCTTTTAAAGAATAATTGGCAAAAGCTATATAATAAGGATTATCAAGATACTTTTAAAAGTTTAAAAGAAAAAGTAAGTCCTAAAACATATAATGCTATACTTACTCTTTATCTAGATTCTGTTAACAAGTACCTTTAATTTTTTCAATTAGATTTTCATCAAATATTTTCTGTTTGATCATTTCTATTTCTTGTTTATAAGGGGCATATTTGTCTACATAAGGTGTTTCTAATATTTTAGGAATATCTTTTAATTTGTCATGATAAATTACTTTTAATAAATTATCAAAACCTATTGTTCCAAATCCTATATTTTCATGGCGATCTTTGTTTGATGATAAGATATTCTTACTATCATTAATATGGATACATTTAAGATACTTCATACCTACTTTTTTATCGAATAAATCTAATATATCATCAAATTCTGATATATTGTAGCCTGAATCATTTAAATGACAAGTATCCATACAAACTCCAATTAATTCCTTTTTCTCTATTTTAACTATAATTCTTTCTAATTCATCGAAGGTTTTACCTATCTCACTGCCTTTTCCAGCCATTGTTTCAAGTAAAATAGTAACATTAGAGTTTTTTAAAACTTCATTTAGTCCTGAAATAATATTTTTAATACCTATATCAACCCCAAGCCCTACATGACTGCCTGGATGTAGTACTAAGTATTTCATACCTAATTGTTCACATCTTTTTATTTCTTGTTTTAAAAACTCTACAGCAAATTCATACTTTTCAGTGTTTGCTAAATTAATAATATATGGTGCATGGACGATTACTTTATTTTTATCGATATTATTTTCTCGCATAAGTTTATCTGCTTCTTTTACAATATTTTCATCTATTGAACTTCTTATTGTATTTTGAGGAGCACCTGTATAAAACATAAAAGTAGTGGCACCATAGCTCAGTGCTTCTTTTACGCTTCCAAGTATTCCAGTATCTTTTTTATATCCAACGTGACTTCCTATTAATAACATAACTTCCTCCTACTTCTATAAATAGTATA
>CATKYP010000139.1 GCA_949840855.1 uncultured Bacilli bacterium
ATCTTTTAATAATAAACCATATTATAAATAATTATAAAGAAAAAAGCTAGACTATTCTTTATTTTCTAGCTTTTCTAATTCATCAACTAATTGAGCTTTATTTAATTTAGAGTAATTCTTAATATCCTTTTCTTTAGCAAGCTCTCTAAGAGAAGTTAAAGACATACTATCTAAATTATCATTCTTCTCTTCTGGCATATGACCATTTTCTACTAAATAATCGATTTGTTCTTTTGTTAATGTTTCATATTCAAGTAACGCTTCAGCAATTAGATTAAGTAAATCGTTATTTTGCTTAATAATTTTTTTAGCATTATCATAACAATCGTTAATAATTTTTCTCATTTCAGTATCAATTTCTTGTGCTACATTCTCAGAAAAATTACGACTCTTATTATAATCTCTTCCCAAGAAAGCAGCCCCTTCTTGTTGTTCTAATTGCATTGGTCCTAAATCACTCATACCATATTCACATACCATAGCACGAACTATTTTAGTTGCTTTTGAAAAATCGTTCTCAGCTCCTGTTGTAATTTCTTTAAATATTATTTCTTCAGCAACTCGACCACCAAGAAGACCAGTAACTTGTTCTAATAAATCTGTTTTAGTAGAACATAACTTTTCTTCACTAGGAACCATCATATTATATCCACCAGCACTACCACGAGGAATAATAGTTACCTTTTGAACATCACTTGCATTAGCAAGTTTTAAACCAATAACAGCATGCCCCGCCTCATGATAAGCTACAAGTTTACGATCTTTTTCACTATATTTACGACTAACTTTAGCAGGTCCCATTAACACACGATCAGTTGCTTCATCTACTTCACTCATAGTAATAACTTTTTTATTACGACGAACAGCTAAAAGTGCAGCTTCATTAAGTAAGTTTTCAAGATCAGCACCACTAAATCCTGGTGTTCTCTTAGCAAGATTTTCAAGAGTTACTTCATTTCCTAAAGTCTTATTTTTAGAATGTACCTTCAATATTTCTTTACGACCATTAATATCAGGTAAACTTACAGTTACTTGTCTATCAAATCTTCCTGGACGAAGAAGAGCAGGATCAAGAACATCAGGTCTATTAGTAGCAGCAATAATAATGATACCAGAGTTCTCTCCAAAACCATCCATTTCTGTTAGTAATTGATTTAATGTTTGTTCTCTCTCATCATGTCCACCACCAAGACCAGTACCTCTTTGACGTCCTACCGCATCAATCTCATCAATAAATATTAAACAAGGAGCATTCCTTTTAGCCTGTTGAAACATATCACGAACACGACTTGCACCAATACCAACAAAAAGCTCTACAAAGTCAGATCCACTAATATAGTAAAATGGTACATTAGCTTCTCCAGCAACTGCTCTAGCAAGTAAAGTTTTACCAGTTCCAGGAGGCCCCATTAATAAAACACCTTTAGGAATTCTTGCTCCTAATTCTTGAAATTTCTTAGGATTTTTTAAGAAATCAATAAGTTCTCTAACTTCTTCTTTTTCTTCAGTAAGTCCAGCTACATCTTTAAATGTAACCTTATTTTTATCTGTAGAAAGTTTAGCACGACTTCTACCAAAATCCATAGAACTTTTATTACTAGCCATTTGCTTATTTAAGAAAAACATTCCAACTCCTAGTACTAACACTATAGGAATTAGATCAAATAAAAGTAATAAAAATGAATTAGATTCAGGATCTGATACTGTCGTAAACTTAAAATCATTTTTTTCAGAATAGGTAATTAATTTTTTCATAACAGAATCACTTAATGGTATTCTAACAAAAAATGTTTCGTTATCTTTATATCCTTCAAGCTTACCCTTAATTTCATAAGTTTTTGCTCTATCTCTAGGAATAACCTTAAGTTCTTTTACCTTTTCATTTTCCAAACTATCAATAAATTCATTATAAGTTAAAACATTTACTGTATTATTAAAAATATTTGCAAGATATATTACACCAAGCATAATTAGAACTAAAAACAAATAAGGTAACATTCCTTTTTTTATCATCTTTTTATCAAAATTATTATTCATAAAATTCCTCCTTTAACGATATTTGAATATTATATCATAAAATTCATTTTTTTTCTTATCAAATTTACTTTTTTTCAGTCCAGGAATCCAAACTATCCTCCCAAGACTATCCTCAACTATTGGCCATAAATCTCGCTCATCCATATTTATCTTTTCATTAATAAAAATATCTTTAATTTTCTTAGTACCACCAATACCTTTTAAAGTAATTTTATCACCCATTTTACGAGTTCTAACTATTAATGGCAAAGAAACATCATTACTAGACAATCTACAAGTATAATTACTAGAATCGTCACTCTCCTTAATTGTTTTAATTGAATGGCCATTAGGTAACTTAACAGATTCTCCTATCTCAATTTCATACTTTGTAAGTTCATCCATAATTTTTCTAAGAAAAAAATAATTATAACTTTTTACCGCTTCCACTTCATTAGGAAGAGTTGCAATAATATTTGCTTTACTAGATGTAATTACACTATATACTAAATTTATATGTTTATCGTTAATAAGTATTAAATCATCCTGATAAAACTCCTCCATTAAGAAATATAAAATCTCTTTTTGTATAAATTCATCTAACGCTAAATATTTTACTATATCAAGCTTCCCATTATCAAGTATTTTTTTTAAAGATTCATCTCTTTCTTTACAAATAAATCTATTAACATCAAGTAATGTACTACTAAACTTCAAAAATTTTGTGTGAACATTATTATCTTCTCCCTTTAAAAATGGAAGAACATATTTTCTATACCTATTTCTAGTATATAAAGTACTACTATTACTGGAATCGTCAAAGTATTTTATATTATTTTTATTATCGTACTCAATAAGCTCATCTTTAGTAAAATGAATTAAGGGCCTAACTAATTTATAATATCCCATATCAACAACTTTCTTAAATCCTGCATATCCTGATAAATTAGAACCTCTAACCATTCTCATAAGAATTGTCTCAATTAAATCATCTCCATGATGAGCTGTCATCAAATAATTAGCATGATACTTATTAACTAACTCTTCAAAAAAATGATAACGAATATTACGAGCTTCATTTTCAAAGTTATCATCACCATATTTTTCAATTGTCATTGTCTCAAATATTATTTTTTTTTCTAAGCAATAATTTTTAACGTATTCCTCTTCTTCTATACTCTCACGTCTAACATTATGATTAATATGACTACATACAAGTTTTAATGAATATTTATCTCTAATTTTTAAAAGCATATCAATAAGTGCCATAGAATCAGGTCCACTAGAGCAACCTACCACAATAATATCTCCAGTATTAAATTCAAAATAATCATCTATCATAATATTTTCATTTT
>CATKYP010000140.1 GCA_949840855.1 uncultured Bacilli bacterium
ATAAAGAAAGTAATTTATAGTACTTGGAAGTATCATTTAAAATGGGAAGAATTTTATGATATTTTAAAAGAATACTCTCCAGAAATAGATAGTTTTTCTAATGTAGAAAAGATAGAATTAATAAATTTTAATGATAAAAATTATTTAATTGTAAAAGTTTATCGCTGGACTTATTTATGTATAGATTTAATAGAACACCAAACAATAAGCTTTGAGGATAAGCTTCTACCATTTGATGAAAAATTTTTTATAGATAATTTTGATGAAGTAAAAATAAATAAACCAGAATCATTTTACTATTCAATAGAATTCTTAAAAGAAGGAATGCCCAAAATAATAGAATTTATTAATAAAAATAAAAACTTATTTTTTACTAACACGCAATTTAGTTATAAGATTGAAGAAGAAGAATTAATAACTTTCTTAAAGTTTAGCATATTAAATGGTGATTTTTCCTTATATTTTGGCAATAAATATATGCTTGATGAGGGTAATCAATTTTATATAAATAAAAACTTTGACATTATTAAAACCATTAACTCTAATATTAGTTTGAATAAACTAAAAAGAATGTGTTTAAAGCTAAAAAGTATTATGATACCATTAGATATAATCCCAGACTTTTTACTAGAAGAAATTAGATATAACGAGCTTAATAATAGAACAAATTTGTATAATTATATAAATTTGGAATCATATTAATATATAAGAGATACCTTATTTAAAATTTAAATATTATTTAAAGCATTTTTAACTTTTTTAATACACATTACAGAATCTACTACTATGTTGATACTTATCGATATTATTAAACACCATATACCAATTTTGAATAAAGCACATATTGGCAGAAGTACTGTTCTAACAATAGAAGTAATAAGAGTTATAAATAAGTTATCTTTACTTTTTCCCATAGCATCCAAACTTAAACATAAAGGAGAAACAATATATTGTAAAAGACAGATGGGGGCAAAATATTTTAAATATACTGATCCTTCTGTAGTGTTATAAATAAGCTTCAATATAACATTAGGAGCTAGAACAAATAGTGTGGTGAAACAAGCACCTATTGCCAAAGAAATAAGAATCGCCTGCTTTATAACCTTTTTAGTATATTTATAGTTTCCTCTTTTATAGTTTTTACTAACAATTGGAAGAAGTGCTTGACTAATAGCATTACTAAAAAATGATGGAAGCATAATAATAGGCATAACATAACCACTTATAATACCATATTCTGTAATAATATATCCTTTAGAGTATCCTATATAAAGAAGAATATTCGTTAAAATAATAGGTTCTAAAAAGTATGTAAAAGAACCAATTAATCTATTAATAGTAGTAGGGAAACCAATATTTAGAGAATCTTTCAAGTAAAGCCTGCTAGGAATTATATCACTTCTTTTAAGAGTAAAGTTCTTTGGTAGAAATAAGAATAATATTAAAATTGAAGAAAGTTCTGATATAATATTACAAAGGACTAAATATAAAACAGCATATTCAGTAGTTGCGACAAAAAGAGGAAGTCCTATAATAATTAATAATAGTCTAACAACATCTTCTATTATGTTAGAAACAACGTGTGGTATCATTCTTTCTCTTCCAAAAAAATAGCTTCTTAATATTGCAGAAATTGATGTAAAAGGAATAACTAAGGCAATTGCAATTATAGCATAATAAACCCGAGGCTCCTTTAATAAATTATTAGCAAGAAAAGGAGCAAATAAAATAATAACTAAAATTAAAAAGATATTTATTAACATACAAAAAGGAATTACAGAAAATATTAATTTCTTATTATTTCTATCATCTTCTGCAATTAATTTAGAAATAGCAGTAGGAAAACCAAAGCAAGCTAAGTTAATAAATAGAGAAAATGTCGGAAGTATTAACATATATAAGCCCATAGACTCAACAGAAACTATTCTAGTCATAACAATTTTATTGACTATTCCTAGAATCTTTGTAATAAAACCACCAATAATTAAAATGATACTTGACTTTATAAATTTCTCTTTCATAGTTTAATATATATGATACATAATTATTATATATTAGTAAAACATTAGAAAAAAAATTTACATAATTCTTATTGATATTATTGAGTATTATAAACGTTATAAAACATAAGTTCAATGATTTAAAAAATTAAGTATTTGCTAACTAAGAAAAATATGCTAAACTTATAATAGAGGTGTAAAGATGAATGATTTAAAAAATTTCTTAATTAGTGATGAGGCTAAACTTGTATATATAATAGCATTAGTGCTAAGTCTAGCATATATTGTATTTTACTATTTTAGAAAGACCAAACAACAAAGACTACAAAGGCAAAATACCATTGAACTTAGAAAGATTGTTAAAGATGTAGAAAAGATTAATGACAATAAAGAAAACGAAGAAATCACATCTAGTAGTACTCTAGTAGTAAAAAGTGAACATGTTGTTGTAAAGGAAGAGAAAAAAAGTATTACAACAGAAAATAATAATACTATTAACATAGTTGAGCCACAATTGCCAGTAGTAAATAATATAATAGAAAACAGTGTAAAAGAAGAAGCTATAGAAGAAAGTATCTCAAAAACAATTATAGAACCTGTAAAAGAGGAACAAACTAAAATCCCTTTCATTGTTGATAGTAAAAATAAATCAGCTAAAATGGATGCTATTTTAAATAAATTATATCAAGCAAGTATTGAAAAAGTAATGCCAAAAGCCGAAAAAAAAGAGGAAATTACATATGTAAATAATGTTCCTGATGAAGAAGAAGCAAAAAAAGAATTAGAAGAAATAACTAAAAAGCTAGAGAAACAAGAAGAAAATAAGAACATAGAATTAACTGAATTTGAACAAATGCAAGAAGATACTGCAATCATTAGTCTAGATGAACTTATGAAAAAAGCAGGAGAAATATATTCTTATAATGAAGAAGTTCAGTATAAAGATGAAGGAAATGAACCTATAAGTTTAAAAGACTTAGATAATAGAAAGAAAAATGTAATAGATATAAAAGAAGATGAAGTAGTAACACTAGATGAGTTTAATATAACAATAACACCAGTTGAAGAAGAAAAAGAATCAATTAAAGAAATAAATGAGCAGTTTAGACCTAGTTCAGTTATTTCACCAGTTTATGGAATGAAAACTAGTATTAGTAAAAATACTGATTTAGAGTTAGAAAATACAGCAAATTATGAAAAACTAGATGAAGAAATTAGAAAAACTAATGAATTTATGGCAACACTTAAGGAATTACAGAAAAAGCTAGATTAATCTAGTTTTTTTAGTTGGAATTTGATATAATAAGCTCGTTAGAAAAGTGGTGTTTTTATGAAAAATATATTATTAATAATAGCCTTAG
>CATKYP010000141.1 GCA_949840855.1 uncultured Bacilli bacterium
CATCACCTACCCACAAACCTTTAAGTATTCATCAACAACCTTTTTTGCTTCTCCATCCATTCTAACTTTACCACCATAAAGCCAAATAGCACGATCACACAAACTACGAACAGAGCCAAGGCTATGAGTAACAATAACAATTGTTCTGTCACTTTTTTTCAATTCTTCTAGTTTTTTGAAACATTTATCTTGAAAGTGCTGATCACCAACTGCTAGAATTTCATCTATTAATAATATTTCAGCATCAACATTAATCGCAATAGAAAATGCAAGACGCATATACTGACCTGATGAATAAGTTCTAACAGGATTATCAATAAATTCCTGTAATTCAGAAAACTCCAAAATATCATTAAATCTTTCATCTATTTCCCTAGCAGAAAGGCCAAAAATAGAAGCATTAAAATAAATATTTTCACGTCCTGTAAAATCAGGATGAAACCCAGCTCCTAATTCCAAAAGAGATGTTACTTTACCATAAGTGACAATTTTTCCTTTTGTTGGATAAATAATTTTAGTCATTAATTTAAGTAGAGTTGATTTCCCACTACCATTAGTACCTATAAGAGCAACAGTCTCTCCCTTTTTTATTGTAACATCTATATTATCTAATACTCTTCTAACTTCTGTCTTAGACTTATTCCAAAAAACTAGACGCTCTTTTAAAGTAGAAGCCTTATCATAATATACTTTAAAATCTTTATTAACGTGTGAAACTTCAATCGCTTTATTTGTTATTTTCCCCAAAATTGTCACCTCATTCTAATAAAATTGTAACATATCTTCAAAATATAAACTACTCTTAATATTTTTTATATGATAAATTTAAATCTACTCTACCATTTATTCCATTGACATAACCAGATGATGTATATTGCCACATATGATAAGGACCTGTATAGTCTGTTCCATAACGAACAGGATCAGTCGTTCCGTTGTAATGTGCTACCCAAACATCATATTCTGCTAAACTATTCATATCAAGATTATCATAAAGAAAAGCTTTATTAGAGTATATCATAGGCTTATAACCAGCATTTTTAATTGTATCAAGAAATGCTCTAGCAATTCTAGTTCTATCGGCTTTAGATAATCTATCAGCACGTCCTTCTGGACTAGCATCTGAATATTCTGTATCAAATATAACTGGATACTTAACATTACTACTAATACCAGCAAGTCTAATGTTATCTAAAACAAAATTAGCCTCACTTTTTGCTTCATCTTCATTTATCGCTTGACTATAAAAGTAAATACCTAAAGGTATATTATTATTAATTACTCCATGAATATTATTTAAATACTGCGTATCTAAATTAACAACTCCGCTTATACCATAACCTCTAACTCCTAAACGTACAATAGAAAAATCTATTCCTTCCTTTTTCACAATAGGCCAATTAATAAGACCATTATGAGCTGAAACATCTATTCCAAAATAAACTCTTTTATAAACTACAATTTTTTTATCATATCTAGCTAGTTCATCATTTAATCTAGAATATAGCTTAACTGTTAAAGTATGATCTCCTTCATTAATAGATGCTAAATCTAAGTAAGCACTAAATCCTGGTGTTTTATTCACACTAATATCACCATAACCTGTAATAGTATTTAAAACATCACCTCTACTATCACGTACAACATTTAATGCTAAATCCTTGCCATCAAGATAAATTTTTATATATGAATTATCAAGCTCAGACATCTCCCAACCACTAACAGTAAATCCTGTATTAAAATTACTACGACCTGGAGATTCCACAGTAAGTAAACCATTATATTTCTTCACTATAATATTTTGTTTAAAAGAGTGCATAACTTCTCCCGTTTTAGAATCAATAACCCTAACTTCAAATGAATGATGACCATCTTTATAATTACTAGTATCAGCATCTATTCTATAACCAGCTGTAGGATTAGTTGTTATATCACCATACCCGTTAAGAGCATGTAAAGTATCAGATCTATAAAATCTTTCTATCTTAGGATTATCTACTTTCGTACCATCAACATATAACTCTAAATTCTGCGAAGGTGCTGTAGTCATCGTCCATCCTGTAAGAGTAATTGTAGTTTTTACAGAAGCATTAACAGAAGGACTTTCTATTGTAGATATAGTATTATATTTTTTTATAGAAACTTTTACTTGAGACTGAGTTAAAATCTCAGAAGTTATACTATCAATAACTTTTACTACAATTTTATGATCACCATCTTTTAATGAGGATACATCTATGATTTCACTAAATCCTGGCATTGGATTTGTTGTTACATCACCATAACCCTTAATAGCATTTATAACATCCAATCTTTCTTCTCTAGAAACATTTTCCACTAAAATATCATCTATCATTATAACAATATTTGCATTTTTATCTGTACTCATCAACCAACCATTAACACTAATAGAGCTACCTTTAATATTGGTCTTAGAAGGATTTTCAACATTCAATTTTGAAACATACTTTTTTATTACTACTTTCTTCACAACTTCAGCCATCAAAGCATTTGTAGTTTTATCAACCACTTTAACTTTTAACTGATAAGTTCCATCCTTAAAACTTGATAAATCAATATCTTTAGTAAATCCTGGCATTGGATTTGTTGTTATATCACCATAACCTTTAATAGCATTTATAACATCCTGTCTTTCTAACCTATTAATAGTATTTATTTCATTATCATCTAAATAAATTTTTACCTCAGCATTGCTATTCTTACTCATAGCCCAACCACTAACTTTTAATATTGCAGAGTTGATATTTGTTTCTTTGGGAGCTTCTACATTTAATAAAGTCTTATATTTTTCTAATTTAAAATTTCTAACTTCTTCCAAAAATATTTCATCTGTTCCAATAAGATATAGTTGTACTTTCAATATATGATTCCCATCATCGAATGAACTTAAATCTACATTCTTAGTAAATCCTGGAGTCGGATTTGTTGTTATATCACCATAACCTTTAATAGCATTTAAAACATCTCGTCTTTCTATCCTATCAATACCAGTTATTTCTTCTTTATCAATATAAGCTCGAACACCAATATTACTTGATGTTCCCATCATCCAACCACCGAGTTTTAAGGTTGTTCCGCTAATATCACTAATATTAGGTTCTTCTAAATTCATCTTATATTTATATTTTTTCAATGAAAAGCTCTTACTTTCCTCTCTAAGAACCTCATCTGTTCCTATAATATATAATTGTACCTTCAATATATGTTTGCCATCACTAAATGAACTTAAGTCTATATTCTTAGTAAATCCTGGAGTTGGATTTGTTGTTATATCACCATAACCTTTAATAGCATTTAAAACATCTCGTCTTTCTATCCTATCAATACCAGTTAT
>CATKYP010000142.1 GCA_949840855.1 uncultured Bacilli bacterium
GCAAAATACTAAGCATAAAAGATAATAAAGGAAACGAAATAACAGAAGAAAACAACATAGGATTAATAAATCCATTTAGATACAGAAGTTATTACTATGATGCAGAAACAGAACTATATTACTTAAATAGCAGATACTATAGTCCTAAGTGGAAAAGGTTTATTAATGCTGATGAAATACTAGGTGCTAATAAGGATCTTCTCTCTTATAATTTATATATTTATTGTAGTAATAATCCAATAACACTAAGCGATCAATCTGGACATGGTCTATGGAAAAAAATAAAAAAAGGAATAAGCAAGATCATAAAAACGGCTCAAAAAATAAAAAAGAACATAACAAACTTTATTGGCAGCATAGTCAATATAAATAAAAATAGCACAAAAAGTATTCCAAATTCCCAAAAAAGTGATAATAATCTTGTAGGGGCACATCAAACAGGCAAGTATATAACAAATGCTAAAAACATCGCTAGTAATGATAGACGTAACATAAGTTTAGAAATAAGCAAAGAAAGTGGTACTACAATGTTAGGTGTTAAATATTTGGGAAACAATCAATCACTTTCAATAGAAGGAAATATTAATAGTCGTAAAATTGCAATAGGTCAAGATGATAATATTTATAGCTTTGAAGCTGGTATGCGAGGTTTAGATATATATTTCAGATATAGCTATGGGGTGTCAGCTGGTCAACGGGGACATGCGGGAGTTTATCAAGAATATAGTATTAATGGTTTAGCAGTAGTAACAGTAGTAATAGGAATTCAGACAGTAGGACCTATTATAAGTAAGGGAATTTCAGCTATTCCATCACTTATAAAAAATATAAGTACTATAGGAAAGACATTAACATCATCATAAACTACAATATTTAATATATAAAGTAAAGGAGATATTTAAATGATTTACAAGATTATAAATTATAAAACAACATCAACACTTTTTGTTATACTGTTAATAATTTTATTTTTCGTAATATACTATATGTTTTTTTATCAAAAAGAAAATATCATAGCTAAAGCTTTAAATATCAAAACAGTAAGAATCATAGTATGTATTGTGTATTTACTTATAATTTCATTTATTCCATTTGATAAAATATTTTTTACATTTGATAGTCCAAAAGATATATTAAAATTCTATCATCCAAATAGTAAAATAAAAAAAATATACGATTATGATGATTATGCTTTTATATTGTTTACTGAAAATAAAGATGAAGTATATGGATTCGAATATTATATTAAACACAATAACGAATGGATATTAGATACTACAGGAATAAAAGATAGTGTAGACATAATAAAATTTAAATGCACTGTTAATTTAATCGAACTAGAAGAAAATAATGTAACAGGAGTCTACATTAACTATATAAACTTAAATAATAAAGATATTAAAGTGGAAGATTCATTGAAATCAAGTTTTAAAAAATTTGTATTTCAATCAAGTCCAGATGATATACCTGTCCATACATATTTTACTATAGTAGAAGGCAAGTTAGATAAAAATTACAGAATAACAATAAATGAAAAAAAATATAAAGTGTTAAATAAATAATATAAAAAATAATAGTAATGATTCATATTATATAAAAGCTAATCAAAAATATTTAAAAGTAGAAGAAACTCATTTAATACTAGATGATTTAGAAATAAACAATCCATCATTTGAGTTTTATATAGAACAAATAAATTAGTTATTTATAGAAAATGATGCAACTTATAATTATAAATACGATAATAATGGTAATATAGCAAAAATATTATCAACTGATTATAATGAAAAATACTCTCAGATAAGGAGAAAATAAATATGGGAGCATGGGGACCAGGAATATATCAAGATGATGTAACCTGTGATATAAAAGATGATTATGTAGATAGATTAAAAGCAGGATATACAAATATTGAAGCGACACAAGAGACAATTGATAGAAATATGGATTATATTCAAGATGAAGATGATGAACCATTATTTTGGTTTGCCTTAGCAGACACCCAATGGAAATATGGAAGACTATTAGAAGAAGTAAAAGAAGAAGCAATAAAGCATATAAAAAGTGGTAAAAACCTAGAAATATGGAAGCAGGAAAATGAAAGACAGTATAAAAAGAGAAAAATAGTATTAGAAGAATTGGAAGAAAGACTAAATAGTAAACAGCCTCCAGAGAGAAAAGTACCAAAACTTGTATCTAAAAAATCCCCATGGGAAGTAGGAGACATTTTGCTATATCAAATTAAGTGTTATGAATTAGAAGAATCGCATAAACGTAATCCAAACCATCTTAAAAAATACAAAATCGTAACAAATAGTAAATGGTATAATAAATATATATTGTTAAGAGTAGTAGCAAAAACAAGATCCAATAAAGGTAGTTTACCAAGAGAATATGATGATGAGCAAACAGTAGTCTCTATGTACAATTGGGTTGGAGAGAAAAAACCAAATCTCGAAGAAATAAAAACAAAATTAAAATTTAATATAGACTATTTTGAAAAAGAGAAAGAATAGCAAGGAAATTTATCTTTTAACAAAAAGGATAGTGAATATAAAGATCCAAAGGATCATATCATTTCTGGAGTGGGAATTCCTTGCTATAATATATACAATCTAGATTACACTTTCACAGAATTATTAAATTATGCTGATAAAAGTGGAACGTTAATAAATCAAATTCAGGATATTTAAATAAAAATTACTCAAAAATTATAGAAAAATATAAAACAAATAACAATAGAAAAGAGATATACAAAAAAGGATAATAAAATGGAAAAAAAAGATATATATTATGAAACACTTTATAATTACACGAATTTATCCGATAAAGAGTGTGAGGAAAACATTAAAATATTAGCAAAAAATATTAATTATAGCAATAAAATGTTTGTCCAAGATATTGTGGCAAAACCATCTTGGCACATAGCAGCTCGAGTATTAGAAGAAAGAGGCTATCCAATTGTAGCAGATGTTATACCAGAATTATTTATGTGGCTACGAGATTGGAATTGGCCAGGTGTTCAAGAAATACTAAATATATTATTAACAATTCCTAAAGATATCTTAATAAAAGAACTAGAAAAAATAACATTAATAGCAAAGGAAGAAAACGATGATGTTTGGTTATATTGGCTAAGAGAATTTATGGAGAAAAAAGGATTAAAAGAA
Organism: uncultured Bacilli bacterium; assembly: GCA_949840855.1. Taxonomy (GTDB): domain Bacteria; phylum Bacillota_I; class Bacilli_A; order RF39; family UBA660; genus UBA2730. The sequence continues at coordinate 3,171 of CATKYP010000142.1, forward strand.
ACTGATTTCAATAGAAAAGACATATATGAAATATTAAAACAATCTCTTGATATGTAAAAATATTCGAAGACACAAAACTATAATTAATAAACTTACCAAAACATTATGATTATAATTCATACAATGAATTTATAAAAAAGCAAATAAAATAATTAAATCAAAATATTAGTAAAGAAAATATAA
>CATKYP010000143.1 GCA_949840855.1 uncultured Bacilli bacterium
AAATATAATAAGAAAAATAGGTGATTTTTATGAGAGCTTTAGATATTATTGAAATTAGTGATAAAAAGAATTTAGTTGGTCTAACAAATTCATCTTTTTCATTATATTTAGCAAGTCTTTTAGAAAGGGATAAAAGGAATATACTAGTTGTTGTAAATTCGCTGTATGAAGCTAATCAGATTTATTCTTTAGTTAGTTCTTTTACGACTTGTGTATATCTATTTCCAATGGATGACTTTTTAACAAGTGAAGCGCTTGCTGTAAGTCCAGATTTGTTAATTAGTAGAATGGAAACTATTAGAGATATTTCTATTTCTGATAAACCTAATATTGTTATAACTAATTTAATGGGGTATCTTAGATTTTTGCCTACTAAGAATAAGTATATTTCTAGTATTATATCTATTAAATTAGGCGATAATATTTCTCCACAGGAATTGTTTAAAAAACTTTATATGATTGGTTATAAAAGAGAAGTTATTGTAACTAATACAGGTGAAGTGGGTTTACGTGGATTTGTTGTTGATATTTTTCCTATCGGGGAAGATAATCCAATAAGAGTAGAATTTTTTGGTGATGAGGTAGATTCTATTCGCTTTTTTGATACAAATACACAACAATCTATTTCTAAAATAGATAGTATAACAATATATCCTAATTCAGAGTTTTTAGTTGATAGAGATTGTCCTGATGAAGTTTTATATAAACAAAAGTATTTGCCTAATTATAGTGATGAGGTTGTTAATATTACTGATTATTTGAGTAATAACTATATTATATATAAAGACTTGGAACAGTTAAAGCTTAGTTATAGTACTTTGGTGGAGGAAGTTTTTGAATATCAAAGTAAAACAGATAGTACTTATAATGGTAATTATATGAACGATTTTAATAAGATTATTGATTATAATGGATTTAATTATTCTTCAGTTGATAATTATAGTGGAAGCGATGATTTTTTTGATTATAATGTGCACACTCTTGGTAATTTTTATGAAAAGAGTGATTTAATTAATAATTTTATATTGAAATGTATTAATAATGGACAAACAGTAATTATTTGTTTGAAAGAGTATCAAGTAAAAAATATAGAGAAGAGTATTAATACTAAAACTATTGTTACTAATATTGATAAAATATATGATAATTCAGTTAACTTAGTGGTTAATGAATTATCTGAAGGTTTTATATATAATAATTATGTTTTTATTACAGGTCGTGAATTATTTTTAAATCACGATGAGAATAAGAAGTATAAGACTAAGTTTAAATACTCCAGTAAAATAACTGATATAAATAAATTGGAAATAGGAGATTTTGTAGTTCATAATGTTCACGGAATAGGAGTTTATAATGGAATAAAGAAGCTTAGTAATAATTCTATTGATAAAGATTATATAGAAGTTATTTATCAGGGAAAAGATAAGTTATATATACCTGTTGAAAAAATAGATTATCTATTTAAGTATTCTGGGAAAGATGGTATGATTCCCAAAGTTAATAAACTTAATGGTACTGAATGGCAAAAGACTAAGAATAGAGTTAGTAAAAAAGTTGCTGATATGGCTGATGAGCTTATAAAGCTTTATGCAGAAAGAGAAAGTAGGAAAGGATTTGCTTTTTCTAAAGATAATGATTTACAAGTTAGTTTTGAAAAGGCCTTTCCTTATCAGCTTACAAATGACCAAGAACATTCTATAAAACAGATTAAAGATGAAATGGAATCTAGTAAGCCTATGGATATGCTTCTTTGTGGGGATGTAGGATTTGGGAAAACAGAGGTTGCTTTTGTAGCAGCATTTAAAGCTATTTTAGATTCTAAACAAGTTTTACTTTTATGTCCAACTACAATTTTATCTAATCAACATTATAAAAATGCTATTATTAGATTTAAAGATTTTCCTGTTACTATAGCACTTTTTAATAGGTTTACGACTACAAAAGAAGCTAATCAAATTATTGAAGGACTTAGTAATGGTACAATAGATATGGTTATAGGTACTCATAGACTTTTAAATGATAAAATAAAACCTCGTGATTTAGGTCTTCTAATAATAGATGAAGAACAGAGATTTGGTGTTAAACATAAAGAAAAGTTAAAACAGTATAAAAGTAATGTCGATGTATTAACTCTTACAGCAACTCCTATTCCTAGAACTCTTCAAATGTCTATGACAGGAATTAGAAGCTTATCTTTAATTGAAACTCCTCCTGTTAATCGTTATCCAGTACAGACGTATGTTCTGTCTTACAATGAACAGATTATAAAAGATGCTATTTATAAGGAATTATCAAGAAATGGTCAAGTGTTCTTATTATATAATAGTGTTGAAGATATAGAAAAGATGGTATATAAAGTAAGTAGATTGGTACCAGAAGCTAGGATAATTTACGCTCATGGTAGAATGAATAAAGAAGATCTTGAGAGTCGTATGATAGATTTTATTAATCATTCTTATGATATACTTATTTGTACAACAATTATTGAGACAGGCATCGATATTCCTAATGTTAATACTTTAATCATTTTAAATGCTGATAGATTTGGTCTTAGCCAGCTTTATCAAATTAGAGGAAGAGTTGGTCGTAGTAATCGTTTTGCATATGCTTATCTTATGTATGAGCCATTTAAAACTTTGACTGAAAATGCTACTAAGAGACTTAATGTAATTAAAGAATTTACAGAACTTGGAAGTGGTTTTTCTATTGCCACACGTGATTTATCAATTAGAGGTGCGGGGGATATTTTAGGTAGTGAACAAGCAGGTTTTATTGATAGTGTAGGAATAGATTTATATCTTAAAATGTTAAATCAAGAAGTTAGTAGACGTATGGGAGGCAAAGTAGAAGAAGATGATGATGACGGAAAGTCTAAGCCGCTTATTAATGTTGGAACTCATATTAAGGATAGTTATGTTGACTCAGAAGAGTTGAAGATGGAAATACATAGAAAGATTAATACAATTGATAGTCTAGAAAGATTTAATATAGTTAAATCTGAACTTGAGGATAGATTTGGTAGTATTGATAATGATCTAGAAATATATATGTTAGAGGAATGGTTTGAACATCTTGCTGAAAAAATTGGATTAAATAATGTTATAGAAACAAAAAATTCTATTGAAGTAATATTTAATAAAGAAGTAATTCGACATGTTAAAGTAGATGTGTTGTTTACAGAGTCATTTAAGATAACAAATATGTTTAGATTTCAAAAAAGAGGAGATAATTTAGTTATAATTCTTGATACTATTAAACTTGAAAAACACGCACTTTACTATTTAGTTGAGTTATTAGAACTTATTTTAAAACTTAAATCTTGATGAGTTATTGCATTTTATTATATAATTA
>CATKYP010000144.1 GCA_949840855.1 uncultured Bacilli bacterium
AAAAAATCAATAAAAAGTCTTAAATAGACTTTTTATTGAACATTAGTATTAATAGGAACTGATGGTTGAGGAGATACAATACTTTGATATACTGCACCAGAGTTAACATTAGTCCCTCCAATATTATCTTGGATTGGTAAAGATGAACCAACCTGATCAACTCCATTAGGAACTTGTGGAACAGATATAACTGGAGTTTGTTGAATATTATTTTGTGCAGACAAATTTTGCATATTAACTTCTGATTGTGGGAATGTAATAGTTTCAGATACAGAAGCAGTCTGAACTGGTGACTGATCAACCATATTATTGTTAATTGTAGAAGAATTACTACTTTGATTTATATCACCAGCTATCTGTGATATAGGAACAGATTGTGTATTCTCTAATGGATTAGCACCACCATATATCTGTGGAGTATTTTGCATTGCAGAAATATCAGGAACTATTGGACTTGCTCCTCCATATATTGGAGTAGAATGATCTGTAATAGAAGTACTTTCTTGTTGAACAGGATTCATATTATTATTTATATTATCAATAGGACTAGACACTTCAGGCATAATTACTGGTGAAGGTGAAGAAATAGGCTCTACTACTGGTATAGCTGAGGAAGAAACTTCATTTACTACTGGGGTATCAGGAACTGTAGATGGTATTGTTGGTACAGATAAAGGCTGAACCATATTTATTTGAGCATTATCTGAAATGCTAACATTTGCAACATTTTCATTTGCGTTAATATTTAGATTCTCTACTGAACTTATATTATCTACAGGCTGTACTACAGGAACTTCAACCTGTGGTATTGTAGGAGTACTATTCATCATTGGTTCAGCACTAGCTTCCATGCTAACAGGATTACTTATAATATCTTGTGTTGGTGGAGCTATTGGTGGCATAACAGGTGAAGGTATACTCACATCTGAACTAATATTAGCTTGATTATAAGGCTGTTCTGATATAGTGGAAATATTTGAAGAAGGTGTATAAATACTACTATTATCCATTATTGGCATAGTTGTATTCATAGGGCCATTCGAAGTATTATCAACAATAGGACCAGAATATGGACTTGGCATATTATTAGTTATTGGTGTCGTTTGTGCAATAGACTGTATAGGAACAGATTGATCCACTGTATTAACCTGCTGTATTCCATTGTCTATTGGCATTGGTGTAATAGTAGGACTTGGAGCTGCAAGGCTTTGATCAACTGCTTGTAATGAAGTATTATTTTTTTCGCTATCTTGTCCTTTCTTCTTATTTTTTTGACTAGTAACTATAAATATAATTAGAGCTACAATCAATAATAAAACACCTACAGTAATAAGTATACCTGGTATTGATGTAAACCAACTTAATGAAAACATAAAAATCATTCTCCCTCTACTTTTATTCTATATTTATGATAGCAAAAAAAAATAATAATTGCAAATATATTTCCTAAATTAAGAGACATTTACAATTATTTACACAAAACTAAAAATCTTAAAAATCATTCCAATATCTTCCACTAGGAAAATCTATTTTAAAAAGGACCTCCTCTTTTGTTATTGGATGTAAAAATGAAATACTTATACAACAAAGAGCAATTTGCCCCTTGTTATTATTACTATAACGCATATCACCACAAAGTGGATATTTACGAGAAGCAAACTGTACTCTAATTTGATGATGCCTACCAGTAATTAAGTTAATTTTAACTAAAGTTTCTTCTTTATCATAGTTTACTTTTAAAACTTTATATTCTAATATTGAAAGTTTCCCTTTTCCTTTTTTTGAAATCACTGTATTACCATCTCTACCCTTTTCCAAGTAATCTACAAATCTGTCTTCATTAACTAGTCCTACTCCTTTAACTACTGCCACATATTCTTTTTTAAATTTATTATTTCTAATATCTTCTGAAAGTCTACGTGCCGCTTTACTAGTACGTGCAAAAACCATTACTCCTGATACAGGTCTATCAAGTCTATGAACAAGTCCGATATAAACATTGCCTGGTTTATTATATTTTTCTTTTATATACATTTTTACCATAGTAAGTAAATCTAAATCTTTCGTAGAATCACTCTGACTAAGTATATTACAAGGCTTTTTAACAACAATTATATGATTGTCTTCATATAAAATTTCTAATTTACTCATAACTTTCCCATCTTCCATATATACCACAAGGAAGTATCAAGTTTTCACTCTTAATAGTTAAGCCTATCTCACCACAATCAATTTTCCCACTATATTTTTTATTAACAGTTATCTTTAATATATTATCAAGAACACTAGAACTAAGACCCGTAGTATAAGAGTTTATTTGAAAAAATAGGGGCTTATCACTTAATACTTCTAAACATAAAGTCACTAACTCCCAAAGATCTTTTTCTAAAGACCATACTTCTTTATTAGCACCTCTTCCATAACTTGGAGGATCCATAATAATAGCATCATACTTATTACCTCTTCTAATCTCTCTCTTCACAAATTTTATAACATCATCTACTAAATATCTAATAGATTTATCACTAAGATTAGAAGAATTAACATTCTCACGACACCAATCAACCATTCCACGAGAGGAATCTACATGAACAACACTTGCCCCAGCGGATAAGCAAGCTACACTAGCACCTCCTGTATAAGCAAATAAATTAAGTACTTTAATATCTCTTTTACTATTCTTTATCTTTTTAATAAAGAAATTCCAATTACTAGCTTGCTCTGGAAATAGTCCTGTATGTTTAAAGCCCATTTGTTTAATATTAAAAACTAGATTATGATACTTTATTTGCCAATTATTAGGAAGATTTGTTAAGTTTTCCCAATACCCTCCTCCTTTATTACTTCTATGGTAAACAGCATCAATTCTATCTTTATATTTAATAAGTAAATCACCATTATCCCAAATAATAGAAGGATCTGGCCTAAGTAAATAATACTTTCCCCATCTCTCATACTTCATTCCTCGTGAAGCATCAATTATTTCATAATCATTAAAGTCATCCACTACTAACATAAAATCACCTATTAAAATTATAACTTAATAAAAAGAAAAAGTACATAACCACTTATGCACTCTTATCATCATTTTTTACAAACATTTTATCATAACTTTTATATGAATCAGCCTCATTCCTTATAAGATTAAAAATATTATCTCCAGCAGCCAACACTTGAGTCATAAATCTTTCTTTATTACTTGCATAAGAACTAGGAGAGAAATCATCACAAAAAAATAAATCTTCATCTTTTAAAACATTCTTTAAAAGTATAAGTTCCCTATAACATCCATCAATAAAAGGGCCACCAAACTTATCCTCTAATATACCAAATATATCATCTATATAT
>CATKYP010000145.1 GCA_949840855.1 uncultured Bacilli bacterium
ATTACTACTTTAATTAATTATAGCATCAATTCAAAAATATTTGAAGTATTAATTATATAATTCTAATAGGTAAATTTAAATTATTAGGAGTGATAGACTTGAAATTTGAAAAAACTACTATGAAAAATTTAAAAAAGATTGTTAAGGCTAAAAATAGATCACTTACTTCTTTAGCAATAGACTTAGAAGTATCTCAAGAAGCGATAAGTCAATATATAAGTGGCAAAATTAAACCTAAAACGTCTACAATTATTAAAATGTCCAAAATTTTAAATACCTCCACCGATTATTTACTTGATTTAACAAACAATCCAATTTCTTCTAATTGTAAAATATCAGAGAAAGAGAATATTCTTATATCAAATTATAGAGCATTAAATATCGATGAAAAAATACTGGTTGATGCTTATGTTCAGGCAATGGTTGATTTAAGAAATATTGATAAAAATTCCTAATAAAGGAATTTTTATTAATTTCTAGGTTTGAATACTAATGTAAAGAAGAATGAGAATATTATAGCTGCACTAATTCCTGAAGCTGTTAAATCAAACATTCCCATAATTATTCCGAATGGGCCATAGCTAACAGCACTTGTAAGACCTCCATGTATTAGTTGATGACCAAAACTTGTTATTGGTACCATTGCTCCTCCACCTACTATTTCTACTATTTTATCATATATGCTAAATATATCTAAGAAACTTCCTGTTACTACTAGAATACTAGTTATATGTCCTGGAGTTAATTTTGAATTATCTAATATAAGCTGTGCAATTAAACATATTATTCCACAGAACAAGAAAGAATATAGTATTTTTATCATATAGCCTCCAAACTTATTGCATGTGCAATACTTAAAATATTTTCTTTTTGGAATACAAAGTTAGGATTAAATAATGCTCCTGTGGCAACCATTAGTACTCTTTTAATCTTTTTCTTTTTCATTTGTTCTAAAACAGTTGTATATAACACAAGGGGACTACAGACTGGACCACTTCCTCCAGCTAGTACTTCTTTTTGTTCTTTCAAATCGTACAACATAATACCACAGTCATTATAATTTTTTGAAATATCAATTTTGTATTCTTTTTGAAGATATTCTTTTAATATTTCTTTACCATATAACCCTAAATCTCCTGTTAATATTAAATCATAGTAATCTGCATCTCTTTTTGTATCCATTAAGTGTTGATATATAGTTTCAGCGGCTGCCGGTGCCATAACTGCTCCCATATCAAGAGGGTTGTTTTGTCCTAAGTCTATTATTTTACCAATTGTTCCACTTTCTACTTTTATATCACTTTTAGTATTTGATATTATAGCACTTGCTCCACCAGTTGATGTAAATGTTGCTGTCTTTGGTTTTGGCGCACCATATTCTGTTGGATTTCTAAATTGTTTTTCACTAGACATATTATGAGAACTTACACTGCACATACAACTTTTTATATTCTTTGCAGATATTAGACTTGATCCTATAATCAAAGCTTCTGTATTAGTGCTACAAGCACTATAAATTCCTAAGAATGGAGTATCTATATCATAGACTGCATAACTAGATGATGATATTTGATTTAGCAAGTCACCTGATATTACAAGATCTAAATCCTCTTTTTTTAGATTATTTTTTTTAAGAGCGAGTTTCATACTATCTTTCAGTAAATGTACTTCTGCTCTTTCCCAAGAAGTTTCATTACAATATAGATCTGTATATGTTTTATCAAACATTTTTCCTAATGGTCCTTTTTTCTCATATGGTCCACAAGAAGTTGCTACTTCATTTAAATAAACATTATTAAATTTAATTGTCATAGAGCTCCACCTCCTATAAGAAGACGAATCATCCCAAAGGTCCAAGCGGATACAACTCCATAAACAATAACTGTTCCAGCTAGTTTAAAAGCATTACTTCCAATACCATATACTAACCCTTCTGTTTTGTATTCAAGTGACGCACTCATCATAGAATGTGCAAAGCCTGTTATTGGAATTAATAAACCACATCTAGCAAATGTTACCCATTTATCAAAGAAACCAAGTGCAGTAAATAAAGATGCTAGGAATATAAGTGTTACTATCATAAAGACACTAGCTTGAGCTTGTGATACATGAAACCACATAATGTATAATTCAACTAGTATTTCACCTAAAGCACCTATTAAACCTCCTATTATAAAAGCTATCAAAGCATTAGTTGTTCTATTTTCGTCAGGTCTATGTTTCTTGACTATTTCTTCATATTTTTTATTTTTCATTTTCTTCACCATTAATATAGTGAACTTTTTTTATAAAAATATACAATTTTTATAATCTTACTTTTAATTTTTCTAAAATTTTATTTTCTTTTCTAGATACTTGAGCTTGACTTATACCTAAGTTACTTGAAATCTCACTTTGAGTATAACCATTGTAATATTTATCATATATAATTTGTTTTTCTTCTGGTAATAGGCAGTCTAATTCTTGATTAAGTGTCATTATTGTTATATCCATATTTCTATCATATACTCCAACTGAATTATAATAACTATTTTGTTCGATATCATTTAATCCTTCATCTAGACTTTTTGTATATGAGCATACTTCTCTTACAAAACCTATTTCTTCTTCTTTTATTCCTAAAAAGATGCTTATCTCATAGTCTGAAGGTTCTCTAAGTAATTTTTGCCTTAATATATCTTTTGCTTTCTCTATTTGCTTATTTATTCTTACTAAATCTCTACTTACTTTTATGGTTTTATTTTCCCTAATATATGTCGTTACTTCTCCTAAAACATAGTAGTAGGCATATGTAGAGAATTTTTTATTACTTGATTCTTTTTGCATATTCATATTTTATCACTAACTTTCCTTATAGTTTTTACAAGCTTTGATAAGAGCCATCATACCTACTTGATATAAGTCTTCATAGTCACTATAGCCAGAAAATTTTTTAATAACCGAATGCACTACCCATTCGTAATCTAGTATACTGTTTAAATCCATGTTCATCTCTCCTATAAAGTTATTAAATCAAATACTTCCCTTTCATCATTTACATAATGTAGCATTGCTTTTTCTGTACCTATTTTTTCTTGATATAGTTTGTTTAGTCCACACATAACAACTTGTCCACACCTTAAAAATATTTCTATCAATTTATTTTGTATTTTTGATAGTATCTCATCACCAGTTAAACTAACATTTTTAAAATTAATAGTAAAGAAACTAACACCTTGTTTATATAATAGATAGTCTATTTCTTTTTCAAATTTATAACAAGTATTTATATCAAATACACCATTAAT
>CATKYP010000146.1 GCA_949840855.1 uncultured Bacilli bacterium
CCATCTCCCAACTATTTTTATTTTATCAAATGATAAAAATTAAATCTATATTTTTAAAATAATTCACACAAAAAACATATAATAAATTGAGGTGAATTATGAAAAACTATATAATCCAAAAAGGTGACACTTTATGTGGAATAGCTAAACAATTTGGAACAACGGCAAATACACTTAAAGAAATTAACAATATTACGGACATTCTTACTCCAGGTGAATCAATATTAATACCTTCTACTAATATGACACCCTATATTGTTAAACAAGGAGACTCAATATATTCTATTGCACAACAATATAATATAACAGCTGAAGAAATTATAGCAGCAAATAATTTAAATAGTACAAACTTAAATATTGGTCAAACACTAATGATTCCTTTAACAACTACTATAAGTAACAATGATGACTATATAAAATACACAGTAAAAGAAGGAGACAACTTATACGAAATAGCAAAAAAATATAATACAACAGTTGATGATATAAAAGAACTAAATAATCTTCAAAACGATAATTTAGCAATTAACCAAACCTTAATTATAAAACCAAACAATACATCAACTTCAACTAATAATACAAAAAATACATACACAGTTAAGCAAGGAGACTCAATATATTCAATAGCAAAAAAATTTAATACTACACCTGAAATAATAATAGACATAAATAACTTAACAAGCCCTCTTCTTACAATTGGACAACAATTAATTATTAGCAACAACTCATATATTCCATCAACCAGTATAAAAGAATGTTTCGGAACAGCATATACTCCTCCATCATATGAAATATATACTGTAAAAAAAGGTGATAACCTATACTCAATAGCAAAAAAGTATGGTACAACAGTTGATGAAATTAAATCATTAAACAATTTAACATCAAACTCTCTTGAAATAGGTCAAAAATTAAATATAAAGGAGATATAAATGAACTTATTGACTTTTGAAGAATTTAAAAATACTGAGGACTATAAGAAATTTATGGAAGAAAATCCAGAAATGGGTTATTTAAAAGTAAATGTTTATACTGCATATAAAGCTGTTCCTATACCAAATACAGAAATACTAATAACAAAAACAATTAATAATAATAATGTAATATTCTTTCAAGGAATTACAAACTCTAGTGGTTCAATAGAAAACATCACTCTTCCAGCACCAAAAAATGTTTCTCTAATAACTAAAGAAGCACCACCATCATATACTTTATATGATTTAACAGCAGTTCATAAAGGTTATTCACTTGCTAAAAAAAGTAGTATTGGTATAATTGGTGAAATGAAAGTAATTCAAAATATAAAAATGAATCCAGAAATAGATTTTAAAGGAGTTGACACTCTTGGCAATTAGAAGTCCAATTATCCCAACAGAAATAACAGTTCACCTAGGAGCACCAGATGAAGTTGCCAAAAATATAACTGTTCCTTTTCAAGAATATATTAAAAATGTAGCATCTAGTGAAATTTATCCCACTTGGCCAACTGATGCCATAAAAGCAAATATATTAGCTCAAATATCTTTTGCTCTAAACAGAATTTATAACGAATGGTATCCATCCCAGGGATACGACTTTGACATAACTAGTAGTCATCAATATGACCAAAAGTTTGTAGAGAATCAACAATTTTTTGAAAATATATCACAAATAGTAGATGACATCTTTAATAATTATATTGTTAAAAAAGGACAAATCCAACCTCTTTTTGCAGTATATTGTGATGGTAAAAATTCCACTTGTGATGGTCTATTACAATGGGAATCAGTAAATCTTGCTAATGAAGGAAAAACACCATTAGAAATACTAAAACATTTTTATGGTGATGATATTGAAATAGTATACAATGCTCCAGTAGAAAATAATATTTCATCATACCCAAATTTTCCTATAAAATTAGGTTACTCTGGAGACTTTGTTAGAACACTAAAACTTGAACTTAATAGAATTGGTGAAAACTATCCTGCAATACCTATTATAGAAGATGATACTGTCTTTTTTACCAAAGAATTAGAAGATGCTGTAAAAAAATTTCAAGAAATATTTGACCTAGAATCAACAGGAATAGTGGATAAAGCTACCTGGTATAAAATAAAATATATTTATAATGCTGTTAAACAAATATCTGATATATACTCAGAAGGAATAACACTCGATGAAGCTACTTTAGTATTCAATAAAGAACTAAAACTAGGAGAGGAAGGAAATTATATAAGAACATTAAATTATATGCTAGACTTTATTTCTTATTTTAATCCTAATATTCCATTTTCAAATCTATCAGGAAAATTATTCAATGAAAGAACAGAAAATGCTGTTAAAGATTTTCAAAAATATTATGGATTATTAGAAACAGGAATTGTTGATAGAAATACTTGGAGAGCTATCCTAGAAGCTTTTGAACAAACATTAAATACAATACCTAAAGAATATTTAATATATGTAGATGAATTCTATCCAGGAATTTTTTTATCAGAAGGAATGGAAGGAGAAGATATAATAAAACTACAAAACTTCTTATATACAATATGTGAAAATACTCACGAAATACCAGGTGTTAGAGTATCAGGAATATTTGATAACTTAACTAAACAATCAATTCTATATATTCAAAACAAATTCGATTTAGAAAAAAATGGTATTGTTGGTCCTGCAACTTGGAGAAAAATAGTAGAATTATCAAAAACTTCTAATCCAAATATAAATACTAACACATAAAAAAACTGATAAGATAATTATTGATTACTTATCAGTTTTATTTTAGATTGCCTTCTTTTCTACTTCAATCATATTACTAGTTATATCTACTACATCAATTCTATCAATATATGAGTCTAATAGCATTATTTTTTGCTCATATATGATTTAATTAAAACTATTTACTATATCTAGCATTAAATCTTTCTAAACCAGTCTTTACTTTTACATGCCCTACATTTGTAATATCTTCACTATTATTATCCTTAGCTTCAAGTTCATTATATGAACAGTATCTACTATAAATAATTGGATGCATTGTAATAATTTTAGATGTATTAACAATAGTAACTGCTCTAAAATAGTTTGTATCTTGTCCGTCACAAATACCACAATTATTTAAATAAAAATAATATTCATCAAAAATAGGTAAAGATAAAATAGCATCTTCAGGATTTTTTTCAACGTAATCACTTACTTTATCATATAATAAAGCAATGTCTTGTCCTTTAAATATAGATCTATTATTATCATCATCAGAATGCTCTTTTAATATCTTCTTAATAACAGAATCCTTCGAATATTT
>CATKYP010000147.1 GCA_949840855.1 uncultured Bacilli bacterium
ATCATTTTCATTTACATTATTGTTACTATTTAAACTACATCCTGTAATTAAAATAATTATAAATAATACTAACAAGGTTTTATTAAATTTGAAACTAAAATTTGTTTTATTTCTGTTAAACATATTATGCCTCCAACATTTTTTATAAATATACTATTTATTCTCTTGCTTTTCAAATAATTCTTGAAACCTTTTCTGATTCTCTTCTCTTTTTTTATTGTAAGCCTTTGTTCCCTTTTTAGGATACATTTCACTTATTTTATCTATTATTACTTGCTTATTTTCTACTAATAAACTACATATGTCATCTATTATTTTTTTATATTCTTCATATGGCAATGGTTCCTCAATATACCAACCAGTAGGTTTTTCATCTTGGTATTTTGGAGTATATCTAACAAATAAAGCACTAAGATTATGTGTAATATCATCTCGAACAACATTTTTATACTTATCACCATATAATCTACTATAAATGGAGTTAATTCTTTTAAAAAAAGGTTTATCAATATTTTTAATTTTTGATCTAACATTTTCCTTAAAAGAAAAATCAGGTATAATTTTTAGATCAAATAAATAATTAATTATATGTATAGATTTATCATAAATAGAATATAGTTCTTTAATTGTTTGTTCTCCATATTTTCTTGCCCAAAAATCATATTCCTCATTTTTTCGTTTTTCATAATATGCCTGATACTTATTCATGTTAGCATAAAATGTTTTAGCAACTACAATTTCATTGTTATAATTAACAATAGCATCATTTATAAGGTATTCATGTGGGTTTAAAAACATAGAAGAATTAGCTATATTTAATTTAGGTATGCCAAGCATACCATCAATAATATTTTCTCTTCTATACTGTTTATCAGTAGGTATAACAATATAATCAAATAAATCTTTCGACATAATTTTATCCCCTAAACATTTATTTCTATAAATTCAGTTATTCAATTTTTTTTGAATAACTGAATATTATTTGCTTTATATATTTTGAACATATCTAATTTTTTGGATAGTTGAGTTTTTATTTTATCATCCTATATTGTTTATTGTCATTAAAATCTTTCTTTAATCCAATTAAGTATTATATTTCCTATCTCTAATTCTTTTCCATTATAAAAATGATCAGTATTATTTATATACTTATACTCAAAATCATTACAACTTTTTGCTTTCTCTTTTAATAAATCTAAATGCAAATAATTATCTGTTTCATTTGAACCTGAAAAAGTTAATACTGGGATATCTATTGTTTCAAATTGATACCAATTTTCTGAATTATTCATAACTGGTAAATTATCCAAATTAGAATCATCATGAAACCAATTATAATAAGTTTGTGAACTCATATACATATAATCTTCAATTAAATTGCTGAGAATTTTAGTTGACTCACGATTATCGATATTTTCTTTCGCTTCTTGAATAAGTTCCTTATAATCATTTTGACGATATAATTGAAGTCCTACCATATCAGGAGCACTAGCAAGAATTAAACCTAAAACATTTGGCTTTTTCTTGTAATAATAGTAAATTAATTTATTACATCCATAACTGTGTCCCATCAAAATAAATCTTTTATAACCTAATTCTTGAGCTTTATTAATTGCTAAATCAATGTCATAAATTGAATCTTCAAATATTTCATACATACAGCCACATCTTTTAAAAGATCCATCTTTCATTACAATATCATTTTCAATAGAATGCCCTCTATTATGCTCGTAAAGGAAACCAATATTATTTTCCACTAAAATATTTCCCCAAACAGTAGTAAAATAATTATCAATTATTGTTTGGCACATACCATGAATAAAGATAACACATATATCCTTTTCTTTAATATTAAAATGAACCATTGGTAATTTCAACCCATCTTCTGTATAGGCATTATTAATAAATTCAATACTATTCATAGTTCCACACTCCTAAATGTCCTTTAGTTGGAATCGGTTTATCTAATAATTCCACATTTTCTAAAATCCAAGCATATCTTCCAACTGAATATTCGCCACAAATATATTCCTGATAGTTATTTTCTTTCATGTTATTTATATATTCTTTTGTCATATACACACAATCTACTAGAACACACTTACAAATTATATATCCAAAATTCATTTCTTTGTTTTCTACTAAAGACATCAATTCTTCATCTTCTAAATCAGTTTTAGATGGTTTAGTCATACTTGCATGAATATATAATTCTCCTCGATAATTAGTTTTCCAACTTCTAGTTTCAACGAATTTCTTTTTTTCTTTTATTAGAGTAGCAAATGGCTCTGTTAAACTTAACACTTTCATTTTATTTTACCTTTCATATTATCAAAATCTGGTAAATATCCATTTATCCAATTTTTAACTACACTTTCATTAATACATAGATTTCCATGACCAGTTCCCAAATTATGATTGATTTTTCTAATGCCATGAAAATCACTACCACCACTCATATACATTCCTTTTTCTTCACAAACTTTTACTAAATAATCTGATTGTTCTTTTGTAAAAGTTGTATAAAAGCATTCTAAGCCATCCAACTGATAATTAGCTATTATATTTAATAATTCATTTGCAATATTAGGTGAATAAGCAAAAGTATGAGCTAAAAATGCAAGTCCACCTGATTTATGTATCATTTCAATAGCCCTTTCTAAACTAGGAAACAATGATGATTCATCAACATATAATGGACTTTTAGGATTATATACTTCATTCCTAGTAAATCCACTAGCTGTATTTATTGATTCTTGATTTAAGAAAAATTTATAATTTTCGGGATGTTTTTTTATTTCAATAGCAAAAGCAGGTCTACATGATTCTACCTTTGGATTAAATTGAATGTTATTTTCATCAAAGATAACACCAATTTTTCTATATTGATTTTTTATTAATTCATATTCTCTTAATTGTTTTTCTTCAAATGTTAATACATTATCATTTAGAAATTGTTGCATTGTTTCTAAATCAAATCCGTAACCAAGCACTTCTATTGTTTCACCTTTATAAGTTGTAGTTATTTCAATTCCAGATATTATTTCACCATCAAATTTCTTTCTTATATTTGATCTTTGTAGTTCAAAATGTGCTTGTATAGTATTATGATCAGTTATTGACAATAAACTTAATCCAACTTTTTGAGCTTCGTTTAAAAGTTCTTCTACACTAGAACTACCATCAGAATATGTGGTGTGTGAATGAATATCAATCATAATAGCACCTTCTTTCAATTCAATTATACCATTTTTCCTAATACTTTAATACAAGTATTACCAT
>CATKYP010000148.1 GCA_949840855.1 uncultured Bacilli bacterium
ATGATTATATAAAAGGTGTAGTTACTACTATAAAGGGAAATGGAATAGTTTTAGAAAACAATGATATAGGCTATTTTATTTATACTGCCAATCCTTATGCTTTTAATGAAAATGAAACTTATAAAGTATATTTGTATCAGGTTGTTAAAGAAGATGAACTTAGTCTTTTTGGATTTAAATTAGAAGAGGAAAAAGAACTTTTTCTGAAGCTTATCAATGTAAAAGGATTGGGACCAAAGATGGCTTTACCAATACTTGCTACAGGTTCAATACCAGGAATAATTGATGCAATAAATAGAGAAAATATACTTTATTTAAAGAAGTTTCCTAAGATTGGGGATAAACTTGCTAAGCAAATAATTTTAGATTTAAAAGGAAAATTAGGAGATGTTACACTGACTTCTTTAGTTGAAGATAGTACAGTTGAGCTTCGGGAGGTATTAGTTGGTTTAGGCTATAAAGAAAAAGAAGTAAGTTCAGTTGTTCCTAGAATTGATAATAGTCTATCTTTGGAGGATAGAGTTAAGGAAGCCTTAAAGTTGTTGCTACGATAAAAGGAGGATGTTTCTTATGGATGATGAGAATATTTTAAATGGGGAGGAATTAGAAAGTGATGAAGTCTTAGAAGAATCTATTAGACCAGAGCGAATAGATGATTATATAGGACAAGCGGATGTTAAAGAGAACATAAAAGTATTTGTAGAAGCTAGTAAAATGAGAAAAGAGGTTCTTGATCATGTACTTTTGTATGGACCACCTGGGCTTGGAAAAACAACTCTTGCTAATATTATTGCTAATGAACTTGGCAGTAATATTAAAACAGCTAGTGGTCCAAGTATTGAAAAAAGCGGAGATTTAGCAGCTATTTTATCTTCACTAGAACCAGGGGATGTTTTATTTATTGATGAGATACATAGAATGCCACGTTTTATTGAAGAAATACTTTATCCTGCTATGGAAGATTTTACTTTAGATATTATTATTGGAAGTGAAGGTAATACTAGAAATATTAAAATAGATTTACCACCATTCACATTGGTTGGTGCAACTACTAGGGCAGGAGATTTAACTGCACCGCTTAGGGATAGATTTGGAATAGTTTGTAAACTTCAGTATTATACTAAGAGCGAATTAGAGCTTATTATTAAAAGAACAGCACGTGTTTTGGATATGAAAGTAGATGATGATGCAGCAGAAAATCTTGCTAGTAGAAGTAGGGGGACTCCTAGGATTGCTAATAGACTTTTTAAAAGGGTTAGAGATTTTGCAATTGTAGATAGAAAAAGTGTTATTGATAAAGAGGTTTGTGATAAAGCATTAAAAAGACTTAAGGTAGATTCTTATGGATTAGATGAAACAGATCACGAGTTATTACTTGCAATTATAAATAAGTTTAATGGCGGGCCAGTTGGAGTAGAGGCAATTGCAGCAGCGATTGGCGAAGAAGTAACTACTATAGAAGATGTTTATGAGCCTTATTTGATGCAAAACGGTTTATTAAAGCGAACACCTAGAGGTAGAGTTGCGACTGCAAGAGCATATGAGATTTTGCAAATAAATTATCAGAAAAATGTGTTTGAGGAGATATAATATGAGTAGAAATAGAATGATTATAGTAGAGGGACCACAAGGAACAGGAAAGAGTACTTTAACTAATTATTTAAGGGATAATATACCAAGTTCAAATCTTCAACGTTTATCTGGGCAAAGAGATAAAACTATTAATGGTAAAGTATTAAGCGAAAAGATGTATTTTATATTGTTGAATTATTTAAAAGCTATGGAATCTATTCCAATGGATTTTGTATTTGACAGAAACTTTTTTTCAGAGGAAGTATATGCAAGACTTGGATATAAAGAATATAGCTTTACTGATGTATATAATAGTTTAATAGATAAGTTATGTGCTCTTGATTATGATATTTATTTGATTTTATTATTTGTTCAAAATAAAGAGGTTTTTTATGAGAGATTAAAAAGGGAACACCATAGTTATCAATCATTTAGTATTGAAAATAGTATGAATCAACAGAAATGTTATTTAGAATTAGGAGAAGAACTAAAAAATACAAATATAAAAGTTATACCTATAGCAACAGATGATTTTTCTCTTGCTTATAATAAGATAAATGAATTGTTAAGTATAAATGTTCAAGCTGATTCTAATGATTTAGAGAAACAAAAAATTAAAAGATAGAGATTATATATTGTAGGGAGGATAAGTTTATGCAAATAGAAGAATTTGATTATTATTTACCTGAAGAACTTATCGCACAAACTCCAATGAAGGTTAGAGATAATGCTAGATTATTAGTAGTTGATAAGAAGACAGGAAAGTTAGATCATAAAATATTTTATGATGTTATAGACTATTTAAATGAAGGAGATGCTTTAGTTTTGAATGATACTAAAGTATTACCAGCTAGATTAATTGGAGAAAAGGAAGAAACTAAAGCAGTAATAGAAGTGTTATTACTTAAAAATATTAAAGGTGATATTTGGGAATGCTTAGTAAAACCAGCCAGACGAATAAGAGAAGGAACTATTGTTATTTTTGGTAATGGAATTTTGAAAGCTCAATGTATTAAAGTGGGTGATGAGGGAATACGAGAGTTTAAGTTTATTTATGATGGGATTTTTTATGAGATTTTAGATAAACTTGGAACAATGCCTTTACCTCCTTATATTCATGAAAAGTTGAATGATCAATCAATGTATCAAACGGTATATGCAAATGAGTTAGGAAGTGCTGCTGCTCCTACTGCAGGTCTTCATTTTACTAGGAAATTACTAAAAAAGATAGAAGAAAAAGGAATACATATATGTTATGTTACTTTACATGTTGGGCTTGGGACATTTAGACCAGTTAGTGTTAAAAATATAGAAGAGCATAAAATGCATAATGAGTATTATGTAATGACAAAAGAAGTAGCAGATATTTTGAATAAAGTTAAAGCTAATGGTAGAGAGATAGTTAGTGTTGGTACAACTTCAGCTAGAGTATTGGAAACTATAGCCTCTAAACACAATGGAGTGTTTTTAGAGGAAAGTGGATTTACAGATATATTTATTTATCCTGGTTATGAGTTTAAAGGTGTAAATTCTTTAATTACGAATTTTCATCTGCCTAAATCAACTCTCATAATGCTTGTTTCTGCTCTTGCTGGTAGGGAAAATATATTAACTGCTTATAAGGTTGCAGTAGATGAGAAGTATAGATTTTTTTCATTTGGTGATGCAATGATAATAAAATAAAATTGATTTTAAT
>CATKYP010000149.1 GCA_949840855.1 uncultured Bacilli bacterium
AAGTTTTAAATTATTTTTATGTTTTATATTGTATAAAATAATACCTATGAGAAATAATCCTCTACTAATAATATGAATATTATTAGTATTACTTCCAGCATATATATCAAGAAGTGGTTGTATGATTATAAATAGTATAATTAGTTTATTTATTATTAAATTAGATTTTTTTTTCAAAATATTCACCTTCTATGATAATTATATATTATGTGGAATATAAGTGTCTACAATAATCTTTTGTTATCTTATAATATTAGGTAATTGTAACAATTTATTTTGTTTTGTATAATTATATTAATGAGATAAATAAAAGAAAGGTAGTAATTTTATCTTAAGCGCCAGAACTTTAAATAGTTGACGAGGTTTGTAGTTATCGAAAATTCGGCGGATGCTATAACGGAGAAAAGGCTTCGTAAAATATATTATAAAAAGTAAAATCAAAATTACAACAAAAAATATATTAACCTTTAATTTGTTTTTAGGAGAATTATATGTGTGGAATAATAGGCTATATTGGAAAAAATAATACTATTGATGTTTTACTTAATGGGCTTTATGCTCTAGAATATAGAGGATATGATTCGTCTGGAATTGCTATTAATGTAGATAACAAAATTTCGTTAATTAGAAGTGTTGGACGTGTTAGTAAATTAGAAGAAAAAATAAAGAGTCTTAATATTAAAGATGGAGTTTATGGAATAGCACATACTAGATGGGCAACTAATGGAGAGACAAATATTAATAATGCTCATCCTCATAAGGTAGGTAGAGTAACTATTGTACATAATGGTATTATTGAGAATGCAAATATTTTAAAAGAAAAACTTGTAAAAGAAGGCTATCATTTTAATAGCGATACAGATAGTGAAGTCGTTGCTGCTCTTCTTGATTATAAACTTAGAGATGATAATATTCTTGATTCTATTGAATTATTGAAAAAAGAATTAGTTGGTAGTTATGCTCTAGGAATAATAATAGATGAAAGTGATGAGTTATATGCTTTAAGAAAGGATAGTCCCTTATTAATAGGAATAGGTGATAGTGGTAACTTTATAGCTAGTGATATAACTGCAATTATTAAATATACAAGTGATTATATTTTGCTAGACTCAGGTGATATTGCTGTTTTAAAAGCCAACTCTTATGAAATTTATAATGGAAATAAAAAGATTAATAAGGAAGTTTTAAAATCAACTAGTAGTAATATTGATAATGATAAGAATGGATATAATCATCATATGTTAAAGGAAATAATGGATGAGCCTCAGGTTATTAGTAATTTACTGGATAGATATAATAATAGTAGAAATTGGGAAGAGGTAGATTTATCAAAATATAAGAGTATTGATATAGTTGCTTGTGGCTCAGCAATGTATGCTGGTCTTGTAGGGCAAGTTTTATTAGAAGAGTATGCTAACATAAAAACAAGTGTCTATGCAGCGAGTGAATATCGTTATAAGAAAAAGATTTATAATGATAAAACGTTAGTTATATTAATATCACAATCAGGAGAAACTGCTGATACTATTGCGGCAATGAGAGAAGTAAAAAAACTAGGAATAGATACTCTTGCTATAGTTAATAATAGTAATTCAACGATAGCTAGAGAAGTAGATAGAAAGATTTTAACAGAAGCAGGAGTTGAGGTGGCGGTTGCTACTACCAAAGCTTATATTTTACAAGTGTGTGTTTTGTCACTTATTTCTTATGTAACTTCTTATAAGAAGGGATTATTAAAAGATGGGGTGAGTTATAGTGATTTTTATAAATTACCTAGTTTAATAGATTTAGTTATTAAAAATACTGATAAATATAGAGAAGTTGTTTCAATGCTTTCAAAGAGTGAATCTTGCTTTTTTATTGGCAGAGGAATAGATTATGCAATATGTATGGAAGGCAGTTTAAAACTTAAAGAAATATCTTATATTCATAGTGAAGCCTATCAGGCTGGTGAACTTAAACACGGAACTATTTCTTTAATTGAGAAGGGTATTCCTGTAATTGCAATAATTACGGATAAAACTTTAAAGGAGAAGACTCTTTCTAATTTAAGAGAAGTTGAAGCTCGTGGTGCTGAGAGTATTGTTATAACAACAGAAGAATTAGAGGATAACGATAAGCATTTAAAAATAGTCATTAAATCAGCAAATAGATTTTTAGATAGTATGTTAGCTGTTTGTGTTTTACAACTTCTTGCTTATTATGTAGCACTTGACAGGGGATGCGATATTGATAAGCCTAGAAATTTAGCAAAATCAGTGACAGTAGAATAGTTTTTAGGAGTATTTATGTTTTTTAATAAGAAAAAGAAATATCATGATTATTATAGATATAAGAGTGGTACTTTATTTAAAATTAATTTAGAATCATATTTGGTTCCTCAAGGACTTTGCTATGTAGAGCCATATACATTTATTTCCTGCTATACAACAAATGATGAAAAATCTAGGGTTTGTATGTTTAATAAAAATGGAGAGCTTTTAAAGGAGATAATACTTAATAATAAAAGTCATGTTGGTGGTATTGGATATGATAGTAAAAATAATTTAATATGGTTATCTTCTTCTAAAGGAAAAGTTAATAGTTATAAGTATGCAGAATTTATTAAAGGTGATATTTCAAGTGAAAAAAGTTATTCTGTTTGTGATAGTAGTTTAGGGGGTAGTTTTTTACTAGAAGATGGAAATATGGTTTGTTCATATTTGACAGTATATTCAAATAGATTATATGTTGGTAGCTTCAATAAAAATACTAATGGTCTTATAAAGGTTTTTGATATCATAAATGATAATTATAATATTTCGTTAAAGTATGTTTGTGAGTTTATTGTACCAAATAAAATACAAGGTATTACTTTTTATGAGAGGGATAATAATTTATATATGCTTTTAAGTCAATCATATACTAGAATAAAGGATAGTAAAATACTTGTTTATAAGTATAGTGATGATATAAAGAACTATGAGAATAGTTATTTTTCCTTTAATTTGCCACCAATGCTTGAACAGATAGTAAATAATGGAAGAGAACTTTTATTATTATTTGAGAGTTTCGCAAAGAAATATAGTTATAATGCTAGAGTAGTTATAGATGATATAGTGACACTTGATATTGATGATATTATTGAAGATTTTTCTGCAATCTAAAATCAATCTAAAATCAAATCTTTTTTTCTTGACTTTTAAAATGATTTATTGTATGATGTGTGTCGTAAAAGGGAGGTTTTTATGTATAAAAATAAAGGAGAAT
>CATKYP010000150.1 GCA_949840855.1 uncultured Bacilli bacterium
AAAAATCGTTAAAAAATATTAAAAAAAAGAGAATTAGTAGTTTGAAATATCCAGTAGAAGTTAGATTACTTAGAGATTTTTATAAAATAGAGCTTGATAATATAGATTATAAATTATTACTCAATATTGTTTGTTTTGTGTCTAGTATAGATATTACAATTATTGTTATGATTAGTGGAATATTTGATAGAGGTTATTTACAAATACTTGTAGCATTTTTGTTAGTAGTACCAATTATATTTTTGAGTTATTATTTAGTTGCATTATTTTATAGAAAGAAAAATAGGAGGAAGAAATGAAAAGTTATAATGAAATAGATAAAAAATGGCAAGATTATTGGGAGGAGAATGAGACATTTAAGACTGACATTCGTGATTTTTCTAAGCCTAAGTATTATGCTCTTGATATGTTTCCATATCCATCAGGACAAGGTCTTCATGTTGGTCATCCAGAAGGTTATACAGGAACAGATATTATAGCCCGTATGAAGAGAATGCAAGGATATAATGTTTTACATCCAATTGGCTGGGATGCATTTGGTCTTCCAGCAGAACAGTATGCAATAAAAACTGGAAATCATCCAAGTACATTCACAGATAAAAATATAGAAACATTTAAGAAACAATTAAAAATGCTTGGTTTTTCATATGATTGGAGTCGTGAAGTTTCAACGGCGGATCCTAAGTATTATAAGTGGACACAGTGGATATTTAAACAGTTATATAATGATGGATTAGCTAAAGTTGTTGATATGCCAGTTAATTGGTGTGAAGAACTTGGAACTGTATTATCAAATGATGAAGTAATTGATGGTAAGAGTGAACGTGGAGGTTTTCCTGTAGTTCGTAAAAATATGAAGCAATGGGTAATGAAAATTACAAAGTATGCTGATAGATTAATTGATAATTTGGAAGATGTTGATTGGCCAGAATCAACTAAAGAAATTGAGAGAAACTGGATAGGACGTAGTTATGGTGCTGAAGTAGCCTTTAAGGTGGATGGAACTTTAGAAGAGTTTGTTGTATTTACTACTAGATGTGATACTTTGTTTGGTGCTACCTATTGTGTTTTGTCTCCAGAACATAAGTTAGTTGATGTTATTACAACTGATGAGTGTAGAGAAAAAGTCTTATCTTATAAGGAAGAATGTAGTAGGAAAAGTGAACTTGAGAGAACAGAATTAAATAAGGAAAAAACAGGTGTATTTACTGGAAGTTATGCTATTAATCCTGTTAATGGTAAAAAAATTCCTATTTGGATAGCTGATTATGTTCTTGCAACATATGGTACTGGTGCAATTATGGCAGTTCCAGCACATGATGAGAGGGATTATCTTTTTGCTAAAAAATTTGGTCTTGAAATTATTCAAGTATTAGAAGAAGAGACTGGTACACCTCATTCTGACGAGATTAAAAAGAATAGTATAGTTGCAATCGTTTATGACGAAAAAAATGATAAATATCTTACTTTAAACTGGCATGATAAAGGTGGAAGATTATTCATTGGTGGTTCTATGGAAGGCGATGAGACTGCTTTAGAATGTGCTATTCGTGAAATTAAAGAAGAAACTGGTTATATTGATGTTTCATTAATAGAAGTTTTGCCTAAGATTAATCATCATTATTATGCGTTTAATAAGAATAAATATTTTAATATAGAAAGTACTGGATTATTATTTAAGCTTAATAGTAATAGGCGTGATGAGCAAAGTCTTGAAGAGGAAGAAGTATTTGATATTGAGTGGGTTAGTAGTGATGTAGTTATGAATGAGATAGAAGATGAGCTTCATAAGAAAACTTACCAATATTCAATAGACTTAGGAGCGATGTGTGGTGATGGGATTCATATTAATTCTAGTTTCTTAAATGGCCTAAATAAAGAAGAAGCAAATAACAAAATGCTTACTTGGTTAGAAGAGAATCATTGCGGCGTAAAACGCGTTAATTATCGTTTGAGAGACTGGATTTTTGCAAGGCAACGTTATTGGGGAGAACCTGTTCCTGTTGTTCATATGGAGGATGGAACTACTGCTGTTTTAGATGATAATGAACTTCCTTTGGTTTTACCTGAAATGGATGATTATAAAGCTCATGGTGGAAAAGCTCCTCTTGATAATGCTGAGGAGTGGAAAAACGTTGTAATAGATGGAAAAAAGGGAGTTAGAGAGACTTCTACTATGCCAGGAGCAGCAGGTTCATCTTGGTACTTCTTAAGATATATTGATCCTCATAATGATAAAGTATTTGCTGATTATGAATTACTTAAACATTGGATGCCAGTAGATTTATATTTAGGTGGACCAGAGCATGCAGTAGGACATTTACTTTATGCTAGATTTTGGAATAACTATTTGTATGATAAAGGTCTTTCTCCTGTTAAGGAACCTTTTAAGAAGTTAGTTCATCAAGGTATGATTTTAGCTTCTAATGGTGAAAAGATGAGTAAGAGTAAGGGGAATGTTGTTAATCCAGATGAGATGGTTAAGCTGTATGGAGCAGATGCTTTGAGGCTTTATGAAATGTTTATGGGACCTCTTTCTGCTGATAAGCCTTGGAATCCTAGTGGAATTGAAGGTAGTAAAAAATTTGTGGATAAAGTTTATCGTAGATTTAATGAGTTAGAAATAGTTGATACTGATACATTAGAATTTGAAAAGGTGTATCATCAAACTGTTAAAAAAGTTACAAATGATTATCTTAATATGGACTTTAATACTGCTATTAGTCAAATGATGATTTTTATGAATGCACTTAATAATAAGACTAGTATTAATAGAATTTATGCTGAAGGATTTATTAAACTTCTTAATCCAATATGTCCACATATTACTGAAGAAATTTGGAATACTGTGTTGGGGTATAATAATACAATTGCGTATGAAGAATGGCCTAGTTATGATGAAGAAAAATTAGTAGAAAATGAAAAAGAAATTGCAGTACAAGTAAATGGTAAAGTGCGTGCTACTATTAATATTTCAGTTGATGATAATGAAGATATTATCAAGGAAAAGGCTCTTCGTGAAGATAATATAATAAAGCATATTGAAGGTAAAGAAATTATTAAGACTATTATAATAAAGGGGAAAATAATTAATATCGTGGTTAAATAAGTAAATATTAGGTTATCGTTTGATAGCCTTTTTTATGTTAATATTCAGAGGTATAATTATATGTAATATAAGTATATAGATAAGAAAATCTTGTTTATTAGTATTATTA
>CATKYP010000151.1 GCA_949840855.1 uncultured Bacilli bacterium
ACTCATTTCTACCTAAAAGAATATTTTCTGTTATATTTTTTCTAAAAATTACTGATTCTTGTGGTAAGAAAGATATATTTGTTATTATTTTTCCTTTTAAGTCTTTACCGTTTACAAATACATTTCCTGAATAGTTTTTTCTGATGCCCAAAATAACTTGAAATAACGTACTCTTCCCACTACCGTTATCACCTACCACAGCATATTTTTTCCGGCTCTTAAATACAAAATCAATATTATCCAAAATTTTATGACCGTTTTTACTCTCCAGAGATAGATTTCTAAATTCTATTGATTCTATTTTTTCTTCACATTTCTCTAGACAACAATTATGATCATCACCATAATTTACCAAATTATTTAATTTTTCTCTGATACTCTTACTTCCTCCAATATCTAAAATAGCCATTCCGATCTGTTGCATAGGCATGATCAACATATTGGAAACCTGCGTTACTGCCACCAATTGTCCTAAGTTTAAATTTCCGACTATAACTCCTGACCCGGTTATAATTAAACATAAAATTATCATCACATATTGGATCAATGCACTAATTTGATTTAATTTTCCATTTGTTACACTTAATATTTGTGTATTTTTCTCTAAAGATTCTAGATTCCCGTTAAACTCAGTAATGAATCGTTCTTCTGCTCTATATCCTCTAATGACCTCCATGCCAGTCATTATTTCCTTTATTGTAGATAAAAATTTTGAATTCAACTCTGCATTTTCATCAACCATAGTGTTGATTATTTTTCCTAAAATTATTGGTATTATCAGTGAAATTATCCCTAATACAAAAATCACAATTGTTATGACTACACTAACACTTAATAAGTAGCTTATACCAATGATCAAGACAAATATATTGGCGATCAATTCTAATATATTGTTCAAATAGTACTGCTCATAAACGTCCATATAATATTCAAAATAATTTATTTTCTCTCCAATAGATGTTTCTTGAAAATATTCAAAATCAGCAAACATACAAAAATTTATCAAGCGTCTCTTTATATCTATATGGATCCTCTTTTGAATTTCTGATTGAAATTTGATTTGCCAGTAAGTCATAAAATAATTAAGCATCACAAAAAGTATGAATAATAACACCGAAATCTGAAAAATTAATAATTTACTATTCTCAATAGAATTGATAAACAATTGAATGATCAATGCAAAAGAGATATCTATCAAACCTACTATCAGCGACAATAGCACAAATAAGCTAATTCTATATTTTTGTCTCAGGAGTATTTTTTGCATATATCTTACCTACTTGAACATTTCTTCAGTCATTTCACCATAATAATCTTTAAATAATACACAGTATGGGTCACGAGTAGTAACATTTCTATATTTCATATACGATCTAGCTCGACACCCACCACCACAGAAATATTTAAAAGGGCATTCTTTACATCCGCCAGATAATTTATCAACATTTAAATTTTTGAATACATTTAATTTCTGTGAATGTTTCAGTATATCTATTAATGATTCTTTTCTAATATTTCCTAAACAAAATTCATCGTACATCAACATATGACAAGGATAAACATTGCCATCCGTTCCTACTGAGATTATTGTCTTACCCGCCCCACAATAGTTTTCAGCATGAAATTTTTCTACGATACTACTGTCCTCGATCGCCATATCCGTCTTTTTCATAAATTGACTAATAGTTTGTAGATCTTCATCGTTTGGTAAATAATTTAGCAATTCTCCTTCAAAACATGCTGATAATATACTAAAACTTATTGTTACCCCTAATTTCTTGGCTAAATTAACGTACTCTTCTAAATATTTTGAATTTAGGTGGTGTATGGTCGGTAAAATATTGACATTGTTTCCTGTTTCTTTTAACCATGAAATAGATCTCATTATCTTATCAAAGATATTTGGGTCTCTAAGGAAAGGTTTGCCATCTGAACAATAAGTATCTAAGGAAACAGATACAGTATCTATATACTTCGCTAAATCACCTAAAACAGCCTTGTTGAATATTGTCCCATTTGTAATAAGTATGAGATTAGGAAACTTACAATCAATTTTGGCATATCTCACTATCTCAATAATATTTTTCGTAAGTAAGGGCTCACCACCCGAAAATATCAAATTTTCTACTCCTCCAGTTCTAAGTTGTAAAATGACTTCTTTTATTTCTTTAGTAGTCATATCCTCGTACTTATTTCTTTTTTCGTCTAGAGAATAACAACCTACACAATGTAAATTGCATTTATTAGTTAAATGGATATACGCTGATACAGGTTTTACCTCATAGCTAAACTCGTTTTTAGAAATGAAATCATTATCTTGCAGAAACTCAAAAAATTCCCTTTCATCCCCATTTAGTTTATCTACATCAATATTTCCCTCCTTCAGTTCGTTTAAAAATTCGATTGCCTCAGCAGTAACACCCGCAATGACACCGTTATCAAAATTGAATAATAATTCTGTCTCTGTTGCATGCAAAACTGCAATATTTTTATTTACGAACATATTTTTCCCTCACTTTTCTTAATAGTTTTATCAAGATAAATTCCAGTAAAAATAGCATAACAAACGACGATATACTAAAATCTAGATCAAGATTTGTCACTGTAAGTCCAGCTATATTTTGAGTCAACACTGCTGTATTCTTTGCTATAGCAACTAGCGCACTATCACTGATTCTAAAGTAACTAAACGCTAAAATAATAAATACAAAGAGTGCTGAAGCAATTGTTATCTGCAGAGTATCTGACTTTACATTTCTAATTATGTAATTAGTACAGATCGCAAATAAAATTGCGGGACAAATAATAACAAATAAAAAGAAAGTAAATAAGTTTAAATTCTCTATCGATAGAAATACCACGCTCATATTCAATATAAACAGTATTCCTGAGATCCATTTTCCCATTCTCATCCTCCATCATTTCACATAATTGAAATGTAAATATTGTACATAGCATGAACCATTGTAGGATATATTAATTTCTTAAATTTTATCTTTATAGAGCAAAATAATACTCCTAAAGGTAATCGGTATAACAAATTATCTACTATGTCTTCACCCATATGACCAATAAAAGCAAATAAAAAACTACTAAATAGTAACGCTAATACAGCATTATAATTTCGTCTTATATCACCTGAATTGTCAAATTAAGTTAGAAAAAAACTACCTGCTCATTCGTAATATACTTTATGAATACTTCTAGTGGGGT
>CATKYP010000152.1 GCA_949840855.1 uncultured Bacilli bacterium
AAAAGAAGTTATATAAATAAAAACTATTTAAAAAATATAGAAGAAATAATAGAAGGATCTAAAGATTTAGATATAGAAAATTCTATCTCTATGATTATGGAATCACGTTATAGCTCTTATGAACTTGATAGTGATATTTTACCTCTTTACTTAGAATATTTATACTTTCCAAAATATCAAGAATTATGTAGCATTAATGAAGTAAATATTCCTTGTGAAACAATAGTAATAGAAGAAAATGATATAAATTCAAAAGCAGAAAAAATAAAAAAAGTAAATAATACTTATGGTTTTATATCTGCCTTTATGTTATTATTATTATTAATATTAATAGTTATAATAGTTGTATTGCTTATAATAAAAGGAATTGGTGTAATATGAAAATAGTATTTATGGGGACTCCAAATTTTAGTGTTCCTGTATTAGAAAGCTTATATAGCAATTTGGAATATGAAGTTGTAGGTGTAGTTAGTCAGCCAGATAAAAAGGTAGGAAGAAAACAAATAATAACTCCTTCACCAGTATCTAATTTCGCACTTAGTAATAATTTAAATCTTTTAAGAATAGAAAATATAAAAAATGATTATAGTGAAATTTTAGCATTAAAACCAGATATTGTAATAACTTGTGCTTATGGACAAATAATACCAGAAGAAATTTTAAATTATCCAGAATATGGTTGTATAAATGTACATGCTTCTCTTCTTCCTAAATATAGAGGAGGTGCTCCTATTCAAAGAGCCATTATAAACGGAGATAAAGAAACTGGAATTACTATTATGTATATGGATAAGCTAATGGATAATGGAGATATTATAAGTCAAGGAAGCCTAAAAATAGATGATTCTGATAATTTAGAAACCCTTACAAATAAATTAAGTATTTTGGGAAGAGATTTATTAAATAAAACTTTACCAAGTATTTTTAATAAAACAAGTGAGCGAACAAAACAAGATGAAAGCAAAGTATCATATGCTTATAATATAAAAAGAGAAGAAGAACATCTTGATTTTTCAAAAAGTTGTAAAGAAGTATTTAACAGAGTAAGAGCTCTATCACCATTACCAGGCTGCTATATTAAGCTAAATGAAAGAATAATAAAAGTTTATGATGGATATATGACATCTGATAAAGCTAAAGGAAAGTTTGGAGAAATAGTAAAGCTATATAAAGATGGAATAGGAGTGAATACTAAAGACTTTATCTATGTTATAACATCTCTTCAATTAGAAGGTAAAAAGAGAATGCTTGCTAAAGACTATATAAGAGGCTGCAAGGATAATCTAATAGGAGAAATATATGAGTAAAAAAATAAGAGAGCAAGATAATAATAATGAATTTTTAGATAGTCAATTAAATACAAAGCAAATTTTCTTCTTTGCTTTCTACATAGTGTTTTTCATTTTTATAGTTATTCTTTTTAGAGGGATTAATAATGGAAGTAATAAACAAAATACAAGATTTAATTCAGGTTATAATTATAGTTTCAACCTAAATGATATTAATAAAAATAATTATCACTTTGTTTATAAAAAGATGCTTAACAATACAACTACGATCTATGAAGGGGAAAGATATAATAACACATTAGAATTTATTATGAGTGGAGAATTTTCGAACAAATATTATGCAAATAATAGTACCTATTACTTAAAAAATCCTAATACTTTAGAATATGAACCTACTACAAATCCTTTGGATTTTAACAATCTAATCACTGGTACTAGTTTGACTAAATTATTTTCAAGTGCAACATATAAATCCTTTGTAGAATATTTAGATAGTAGTGCAAAAGACTATAATTATGAAATAAGTACAAGCTCACTGTTAAGAATATTTAATAATGAAGAAACAGATCTTGATGATAAAACTAATATGATTATTGCAAAAGTGGATGAAAATGGTAAACTTTATGAGATTGATATGGATATGACAAATTATTTTAAATATTTTGATCAAAATATAACTAATTATAAATTATCTTTATCATATTCAAAATTTGGGACAATCGAAAAACTACTAATGAATTAGTAATTACTAGATTTTTTAATATATCTTATTTTTTTAAGCTAAATTATTATTAGAAATTTATTTTTATTCATACCTGCAGCCTTAATTAATCCTAATTGATGTATTAAGATAGGGCCTCTTTTAACTCATTATTTGCTAATAAACAAAGATTATTAAGTACTTCATTTTGACATTATAGATTTGTAATATGAATTTGAATTTAGTATCCATGTTTTAAATCGACTCCTTAAAGATATATATATAATAAATATAAATATTGTTATAATCTTTTTGAAACCTTTACAAATGAATTATCTGTTAAAGAAGAATTTCCATTAAATAAATATTTATTAGAAAAGAATATAACATCTTCTTTTGATATTTCTTGTAATCTATAATTTTTATTATACTTTTGATAAGCAAAATAATGACTATTTCCATTTACAAGTGTTTCATAAACATCAATGAATATTTTTTTATTAATATCAAAATAATGAGTATTACGAAAATTATTTTTATCAAAATTAAACTCTTTTAATAGTTCAGAAATAAAGACAATCCCACTCATAAAACCAACATTTTCTCTTGGAATGTTAACTATTTTTTGTATTAAATTGAAAAAGAAATAGTTATATTCATCTATAGGCATTTGCGTCTTTAAAATATTAGCAGAAGTCTTTAATTTACTAATAGTTTTTTCCAATTCAACACCTTTAGTATAAATTTCGTTGTCTATTTGTTGAAAACTGAATTTTTCCTCATTTTTATTCCTATAAATTTGATAAAAGTTTTGAATTTTAGTACCAAATTTAATTCTTGATATATCTATATTTCTATTAGTCAAATCTGCCAAAAACATTTTATTATCTATTACAACAATAATAGCTGCATGATTATCATTTCTTATAATTTGATATTTAATATTAAAACTTTCTAATAATTCTGCATAAAGATTCGCCCAAGAAAAACATATAAGATCAAAAGATGTAACATTTTTACTATTGATCTTTTTTTTCTTTAAAAGTTCTCTTATTTCTTCAGATGAAAATACATATATTGGATCATAATTAAAAATTTCACCTGTTCTTATATAAAGATACCGTGCTATTTTATATTTATTATCTATTTTTAGAATATTGATTTCATTTTTTAACAATTCTAATATATTCATA
>CATKYP010000153.1 GCA_949840855.1 uncultured Bacilli bacterium
TTTTGTTTAATTAATATTTTATACGACTTATTGCCTTTTTTGTACCCAAAAGGTGTCACATCAATTGTAATGCTACAGCAAATATTCTGTCATTATTTTAAAGTAATTGACTTCTTACTAGTATTTAATTATAATATGCTACATAGCTATTAAATGATAGTTATAATATTATAATACTAGAAGAAGTTCTATTTTACCAAAAATTTATACTTTTATATTCTAAATAAGTATGTTATAATTCTTATAGTTAGAAAATATTAAGATGGAGGATAAACATATGGCTTTAGATAAAATAAAGAAAAGTATATTTGGAGGAGAGGTTACAGCAGAGGAAGAAACACCATTAGATGAAGAATTCTATGCAACATCACGTGAGACATATCAGGAGGAAAATGGATTAGCAGGCAGTAAGATGATGTTATTAGAACCACGTGCTTATTCTGAATCTCAACAAATAGCAGACTATTTAAAAGCTAGAAATGCTGTAGTTGTTAATTTGAAGAGAGTAACTCCAGATCAAGCAAAAAGAATAGTAGATTTTTTAAGTGGAACTATATATGCTATAGGTGGGGATTTACAAAAACTAGGTGGCGGAATATTTTTATGTACTCCAAATAATGTAAATGTAGAAGGAAAAATCTCAGAAGATAGAGAAGCAAATACTAAAACAGTAAGTGCAAAGTCTAAAAAAGAGGAAGAGGAGGAAGACGACTTCAACTGGTAATCAATGGGGTGAGGTTGATTGGAGAAATTTAGTTATGAGACTAATGGATATAATCGTCAAGAAGTTAATCAACTTATAAAAGAGGTTATTAAAAATACAGAAAATATTATAAATAGATGTAAAAGTCAACAGGAAGATATTAAAAAGTTACAAGAAGAGTTAGCTTATTATAAACGGATTGAAAATGAATTAAAAATGATGATTACTAAATCAGAGATGTTAACTAACGATATTAAAGTTATGGCTCAAATAGAAGCTGATGATATTGTTAGAAATGCTAAAGAAAATGCTGATAAAATTATAAATGATTCTCTTTTAAGTGCTAAGGATATAAATAGTAAACGTGAGGAATTAATTGGAAATATGAAATTATTTAGTCAAAGGCTTAAAGTACTAATAGAACAAGAAAGAGTAATTGCAAAAGAGTTAGAAGAAATAGATATGTATTAGAATGCTTCAATTAGAAGTGTTCTTTTATATTTTTTTAATAATTTCACTTACTATCTCGCTTGATTTTATTGCAGCTTCTTCTTCAAAATTATCAATTCCATCAGAAAAGTCTGAAATTGTTCTTATTGTAATAAATGGTATATTATTTAGTCTAGCAACGTGTCCAATAGAAGCACTTTCCATATCGACACATGCTGCTTTTGTATTTTGATAAATAGTGTCTCGGAGTACATTATTTGTAACAAAACAATCTCCACTTGTTATAGGAGCAACTAGATATTTATTATTAGTTTCTTTTAAAGTTTTTTCAGCTAATTTTATTAAATTTTTATTAGCTTTTATTTTGCCATTATCTGGAGTACTAAAATTCATAATTCTAGTTGGAGTAAAATCATGATAAGTTACATAACTGCTAATAATGATATCCATAATTTTTACTGAACTTTTAAGGCTTCCTGCACAACCAGAGTTTATAATTATAGCTACATTATATTTGTCAATAATATATTGTGTAATACTGGCACTATTAGTTTTTCCAATACCACTATTACAGATAATTAAATTTTTATTTTGGAAAGTTCCTTTGTATATGATTCTTTTATTATTTTCTTCTCTTTCTAATTTGAATATATCTATTATTTTTTCTATTTCTTTATCAAATGCTCCTATAATACCTATAGTCATAAAAAAACCTCCTACATATTTATTAGTATTATAGCATATAATTTTAATGATATATTATAATAAAAAATATTAAAGAAAAATTCTATAAGTAATTGATTAAGTAAGAATATTATGTTATAGTAACAAAGAAAGCAAGTGCGAAAGACGTAATATTTCTAAATATATAGAGAGCTTGTGGTTGGTGGAAACAGGTTATTGAAAAATATTAAGATCACTTTCAAGTTGTGATTTATGGATAAGATAAATACGGTAACGCGTTATAGTATTTAAGTGCATAATTTTTAATTATGAATTAAGGTGGTACCACGAACTATTCGTCCTTATGATGAATAGTTTTTATTTTGTTGAAGGGAGAATCGTATGATTTTACAAATTTTATTATTAATAGTAGGTTTTGTTGTTCTAATTAAAGGGGCTGATGTGTTTGTAGATGGTGCTAGTGCAGTTGCTGCTAATTTTAAAGTTTCTAAGATGCTTATAGGTCTTACAATAGTGTCATTTGGAACTAGTGCACCAGAGTTTGCTGTTAGTGTTAAATCTCTGCTTTCAGGAAGTGGGGATATAGTACTTGGTAATGTTATAGGTAGTAATATTTTAAATATTTTATTAATACTTGGTGTTTCTTCAATGGTTCACTCGCTTAATGTTAAAAATAGTACAGTAAAAAAAGAACTTCCTATTACTATGTTGATTACAATTTTATTTTCAGTATTACTTTCTGATAATTTATTTGATAGTAGAATAGTCCCTTCTTTTACTAGAAGTGATGGAGTAGTACTTTTATTATTTTTCTTAGTTTTTATATATTACTTGTTTACAATGATGAGAAATAAAATCGATGATGATGGTAATCAAGATACAATGAGTATTTTAAAAGCAGTAGTTTTTACAATACTTGGAATTGTGGCAATTATTTTAGGCAGTAATTTTGTAGTAGATTCAGCTTCTTATATTGCAAAAGTATTAGGTGTTAGTGAAAGAATGATAGGACTTACTGTTGTTGCTCTTGGTACAAGTCTTCCTGAACTTGTTACATCAGTTATGGCTACTAAAAAAGGAGAATATGATATTGCAATAGGAAATGTTGTTGGAAGTAATATTTTTAATATAGGTATTGTTATTGGACTTCCTGTAGTTATACTGGGTGGTGTTAGTAAAATAGCTTTTAGTTATATTGATTTAATTGTTATGGTTGTATCATCTATTTTGTTATTTTTGTTTTCTTATAATGATTATAAGATCACTAAAAAAGAGGGAGCAATGTTTTTAATATTATTTGTACTATATTATAGTTATGTTATTTTTGGATAATTAAT
>CATKYP010000154.1 GCA_949840855.1 uncultured Bacilli bacterium
TGTCGATTATGTGCTTGGCATAGAAACCGGCCTTGATAGCAATGGCAGAAAAAATCGTGGCGGACATTTAATGGAAAATCTTGTTGAAAATTATCTTCAGCGTGCAGGATTTCAAAAGAACATCAGCTACTATAAAGAACTAACAATTAAAAAAATCACTGAAAATTGGAATATTGATCTTTCTGCTATTTCAAATCAAGGAAAAACCGTAAAACGGTTTGATTTTGTTGTGAAAACTGCCGACAATCTCTATGCTATTGAAACGAATTTTTATGCCAGCAATGGAAGCAAACTCAATGAAACGGCAAGAAGTTATAAAAATATTGCTCTTGAAGCCAAATCCATTCCAAATTTTACTTTTATATGGATAACAGACGGCAAAGGCTGGGAAACAGCTCGGCATAATTTGGAAGAAACCTTTGACATTTTACCCACGCTTTATAATATCAGCGACTTAGAAAACAATATTTTTTCCACACTTTTTATTTAGGCGATAATGAAAAAAATAAAAAAATTATTAGAAGAAGAAATAACTCCTATCCTATGTATTGGAGAAGTTGAAAATAATAGTATAGAAGAAGCCTTACAATATATCAATAATCAGTTAATAGAAAATCTAATAGGAATAAAGGAAGAAGAAAGAAAAAACATAATAATCGCTTATGAGCCATTATGGGCAATAGGAGGTTCAATAACTGACTATATACCTAGAATAGAAAAAATTATTAAAGAAATAAAAGAAAAATATCAAAGCAATAGATTAGTATATGGAGGAGGTATAAATAAAGAAAGTATTAAATTACTGAAAAACAACCAATATTTATCAGGATATTTACTGGGAAATATAAGCTTAGATATAAATA
The DNA here is from genome assembly GCA_949840855.1 of uncultured Bacilli bacterium. Lineage (GTDB taxonomy): Bacteria > Bacillota_I > Bacilli_A > RF39 > UBA660 > UBA2730. The sequence goes on from CATKYP010000154.1 coordinate 864, forward strand.
AAATAGAACAAACACTAAGCGAATTGCTTTAGTTTTTTTATTTACACAAATTTACTTTCTCGACAAAACTTGTCAATATATTCCCCTATTAAATTGCAGAATTTTGTTATATAATTAAGATGCGTGGTAGTAATAGAAAGGAGAATTATGGAAAGAACAAGAGTACTAATGATAGATGACAATATCGAGTTAGTAAAAATGGTAAAAGAATATTTTAGTAAACACGCAGTATCAGATATAGAAATAGTTCTAGAAGCAAATAATGGAGAAGATGGTCTAAATTTAATAGAGAAAAAACAAGATGAATATGATTTAGTTTTATTAGATTTAGTAATGCCAAAAAAAGATGGAAAATCAGTACTTGAAAGTATGAAAAAGAAAAATATTGATAAAAAGGTTATTGTATTAACTTCATATAACAGTCCTGATATGATAAGAAAAACATCAGAATTAGGCATAAATTATTTTATACTAAAACCATTTGAACTAAAAGAACTAGAAACTATAATAGAAGAGGTTATGAGTAAATCACAATATGGAAATAAATCAATTGATTTATACCATAATAATTTACAAATCTCTATAACAAAAATATTACATGAATTAGGTGTTCCATCACATATTAAAGGATATCAATATATAAGAGATGGAATAATAATGATTTATGATAATCCAGAAATAGTAGGAGGCATAACGAAGGAACTATACCCAGATGTTGCTAAAAAATATAATACAACAGTATCACGTGTAGAACGTGCCATTCGTCATGCTATAGAAGTAAGCTGGAATAGAGGTAATTGGGATTTGATGGAAGAGATATTTGGCCATAGTGTTGATATTGATAAAGCAAAACCAACAAACTCAGAATTTATCGTAACAGTTGCTGATAAGCTTCGCCTTGAATTCCATAGAGAAACAATGATATAAGTAAAGTAGATATAAAATATTATCTACTATGATCACTAACAAAGCAGGTATATTGCTTTATAAAGTGATCATTTTTTGTTTTCATTATAATAAAAAAGACAATTCTAATAAATTAATATCAAAATTGCCTTAGTTTTATAACCCCTTAATACATTTATTAAAGACTTAAATTTATATCGACTAGCAAATATCTAGCGATACATCAGGATGACATTGAACAGCACTTACACAATCTAAGTCTATTGTAAAAAATTGGCTTGTTGGAATATAAGTACCATCAGTATTTGCTATTAATACTCGACAAGTACAACAACACTCATCTAACTTTTCTATTCTAAATACATCAGATGTACTAGTTGTGCCATTTAAAGTATATTGTATATTCCATAGATCACCTGTTGTACAGTTGTAAAAACTAAGTGGTCTAGTATTATAACAAATTGTGCTTAAATTAGGACCAAGAAAAGGTTTGTCACAACCATCAACACAGCAGTCATCAAAATCCCTATTTTGAAGTTTTAAAATATCTTTTAATAAATCATATAAACAGCAGTCTCTATCCTTTTTATTGTTGTTATCTCCACAACACATAATGATTCCTCCTTAACAAATATTTTCAAGTGCAAGATCGCTTAAACAAGAAACTGCACACATACATTTTAAATTAACAGTTATAAATTGATTTGTTGCAATATAAGTTTGTGTAGCAGTATCAAATGCTAAAATTCTAAGCTTTGCACAACAATCATAAACCTTTTCTACTCTAAATACGTTACTAGTTGCAACTGTACCACCTGTTGTATTATATCTTGCAGAAAATAACTCTCCGTTTCTTGTATATAAAGTAATAGGTCTAGTATTGTAACAAACAAAGTTCTGTGTTGGACCTAAGAAAGGTTTGTCACATCCCTCTTCACAACAATCACTAGAAGTATTCCTTTGGATTAATTCGATGACTTTTAAAATTTTAGCAATACAACAACTATCATTATTAACCATATATCCACCTCTTAACTTTCTAATATAGTCTATTCGCATATACTACTTTAGTGTAGGTATATTCCTAATTTATTATATGAAATAAAGCTAAAAAATTGACAAAATAATATTTACTATCCTTTGATTTGAATCTCACTATCATCAGTATCATCGTTTTTACTATCTTGAATCAGCTGTTGTTGTCCAGCATTAGTGATCATAGTCTGACCAACTAGTTCAAACCAGTTAGCGATTGTATTTTGTTCATCTATACTTAATCCTTCTGCTAATATATTAGCAATAATTACAGCCGAAGTCGAATAGGAAATGGGAGATATATTAGAAAGAAAGTCCTTCACAAAAAATCACCTGTTATAGCATATGTTTTAAAAAATATAA
>CATKYP010000155.1 GCA_949840855.1 uncultured Bacilli bacterium
TGAAGAAATTGATAGTATTATTAGAAAATATTTTAAACCAAGAAGATTTAAAAAGACTAAGGGAGATTTTATAGTACCAGCTAAGAAAGCACCTTTAAAAAAGAAAATAATAACTGAAGAAAATGAATCAAATCAGTCAAAATTAGCTATTGCTTGTCGTACATATGGCTTAACTGATTATGAGAGAAATTATTCACTTACACTATACAATATTATTTTAGGTGGAAGCTTTGATTCTAAACTTTTTACTGAAGTTAGAGAAAAGAATTCTTTGTGTTACTATATAGGCTCTGCTACTAATAAACTAGATAATATTATTATAATTAGAGCTGGTATATCTAGCGATGATTTTAAAAAAGCAGTTAAATTAATAGAAAAACAAATATCTGATATGTCAAAAGGAAATTTTACGAAAGAAGATATTGAAAAGGCAAAAGAGACTTATCAAACAGCAATTGAAGAAATAACAGAAAGTCAATCTGAGATAATAGAATCATATTATATGATGGAACTTCTTGGAGTAGATGATATTGAAACAAAAGTTAAAAAAATGAAAGAAGTTACAAAAAAAGAAATAGTAGCTGTTGCTAAAAAAATAAAAATAGATACAGTATATTTATTAGAAGGGAGAATGGAAGATGCAGAAAATTAATTTTTCTAAAGAACTAGAACTAAATGGATATTATGAAAAATTAGAAAATGGCTTAGAAGTTTATCTAGTTCCAATGGAAAATAAAGATAAATATTATATTACATATGCTACAAAGTTTGGTTCAACTACAACTTCGTTTACTCCCTATAAAGAAAAAGATGAAAAAAAAGTCCCTGATGGAACAGCTCATTTCTTAGAACATAAGATGTTTGCTCAAGAAGATGGGATTGATCCATTTACTTTTTTCTCTGAAAGTGGAACAGGTGCTAATGCTTCAACGGGATATGAATTAACAAGATATATTTGTTATGGTACTAAAGCATATGAGAAAAATTTGCGTTATTTAATAAAGTTTGTAAATAGTCCTTATTATACAGATGAAAATGTAGAAAAAGAAAAGGGGATAATAGCACAAGAAATAAATATGTATAAAGATGAAGCTGAATATGCTATAGAAGATACTTTAAGAAAAAATACTTATCATAAAGATAATCATAGAGTAGATATTGCTGGAGAAATCAAGGATATTGAACGTATGACCAAGGAAGATTTGTATACTTGCTATGAAAACTTTTATCAACCACAAAATATGTTTTTATTAGTAGTAGGTAAATTTGATTTAGAACGTACCAAACAAGTTATAAATGAAATGTTAAAACCTCTTAAAAATAAAACAGAAGGAATGCCTAAAGTAAATTATGAAAAAGAGAAAAAATCAGTAAGATGTGAAAAGGAAACTGTTCCTTTTAATATTAGTATTCCAAAAGTTATGATGTCTTTAAAAACAGAGAGAATAAAATTTGATATAAAAGATGAAGTGAAACTAAATATATATTTATATATAATTACATCAGTTGCTTTTGGAAATAGTTCAACTTTTAAAGAGCGAGTAACAAATGACAATCTTTTAACTAAATTTTATACAGATACAGAAACAATTAAAGACTATAAAACTATTTATTTTTATGCAGAAAGTACTCATCCAGATGAACTATTGACTGAATTAATAAATGAGTTTGATAATATTGTAATAACAAATGATGATTTAGAACGTTATAAGAAAGTACTTATTGCTTCAGAAATAAAACAAGCAGATTCTGTTGATGCTATAACATCAAGTTTTACTAATGATATATCAAGGTATGACAAAATAATAGAAAATCCAATAGAGATATACAAAAGTTTAAATATAGAAGAATTAAATAGTGTATTATCATCGATTGATTTTAAAAATAGAGCAGAAGTAACTTATGTACCTAAAAATATGAAAAATCTTGTAGAAAGGTAGAATAAATGCTTAATATAATAGGCATTTTTTAAATAGTTGTTTACTTTATAAAAGTGCTATGCTATGATAAAAAACGGCAGAAAGAAGGACTTATTATGGAAGCAACTGATTTAGTACAATTTGAAAAGAAGTTAAAAAGAGAATTTTTTAAAAAAACTTATAGACAATTATCTCTTAAATTAAAATTAGAGGGAATTTTTTCTCTTTTTGATTTTAATTTAATGAAAAGTCTTATAAATACAAATATTTATAGTGAAAATTTAAAATCTGAACTTGCCAATGTAATAATAAATAGCGATATGTATAAAAGTTTAGAAGAATACTATTATACATATTTATTAAAATTAGCAACCTTTTTTAAAGAAGAGGGAATAACAGATGCTCTTGGAATATCTTTGTTTTTTCAAGAATTATTGGATAGTGGAAATTTATCCTATAATAGAAAACATAGTTATAATTATAGTATGACAAAAAAAGATTATATAAAGAATAAATTAAAGTATGAGAGTGAATTATTAGGTTCATATGTTATAACAGGGAGTTCAGTTTGTAGGCATATGGCATATTTATTAGTAGATTTAGAAAATCAGTTAGAAAAAGAAGCTTATAATACAAATGTATTTATAGAAAATGAAAGATTAATTACAAATTTAAAAAGAAGTAATACAAATCATTCAGTAACATTAATAATTGATAATGAATTGCTATTTGCTTATTGTCCAACTACTAAGAGAATACTTAATATTAATTTTGATAGTAAAGATTATTTTTATGATCATTATAAATATTTTTGTTTTACTAATGTTAATAAAGCTTATAGTGAATATTATAATAATTTTATTGCTCCACTTGATAATAATTATGATATAGAAAAATTATATAATAATTGTATATATAAAAAATTAACCGAGGGAGAATTGACAAAAAGAAAAATGCAAATAGCTCTTCAATTTTTTGAAGAGGAAACTAATGGTAGTATCGATGAATTTTATAATAAAACAAAAGATGATTTAGAATCAATAAATCAAAAAATATATGAGTTAACTCCACATGAAAAAGGGAAAGTAAAAAGTTTAATAATTACTTGACAATAATTGTGTAGTTGTCAATGATGTGATACCCAATAAGTCGAAAAAAATATTAATTCGGAAGCGATGCTTTTGCAT
>CATKYP010000156.1 GCA_949840855.1 uncultured Bacilli bacterium
AAATGAGAAGATTTATATCTTTGCATATTTTGAAATATTTTGTTTTGATATAGGGGTTCTTTTTTTAATTTTTAGTTCATATCTATCATTAGGTGATACTATGTTTCTAAAAAATATTGATAAAAGAATTAAAATATTTGTACTCTTCTTATTCTTAGCATTTTTTCTAATAATATTAAAAGTTTTTTATGTTCAGATATTTGACTATAAGAAATTATCCTCTCTTGCAAATGATTTGTGGAGTAGGGATTTGCCCGTTGAGGCTAATAGGGGTAGAATACTTGATAGAAATGGAGTAGTTCTTGCAGATAATTTAACTACTACTTCACTTGTAGTTGTGCCTAATCAAATTAAAGATAAGAAGAAAGCAGCTAAGGAGCTTGCTGAGATCTTGGGAGTTAGTTATAAAGAGATGTATGCCCATGTTAGTAAAGTAACTTCAATTGAGAGGGTGCATCCAGAAGGAAGAAGGCTTAGCTATGAAGTAGCCCAGAAAATAAGTGATTTAAAGCTAGATGGTGTTTATCTTGTTAAGGAGTCTAAGCGAAATTATCCATATGGAGCACTTTTATCACATGTATTGGGGTATGTTGGAATTGATAATCAGGGGCTATCAGGGCTTGAACTTCAGTATGATAAATATTTAACTGGAGAAAGTGGAGCGATTAAATATTTTTCTGATGCTAAGGGAAATAAACTTGATTTAGCTGATGTTTATTTGGAACCTCAAGATGGAATGGATATTCAATTAACTATAGATATTAATATTCAACAATCGTTAGAGAGAGAACTTGATAATGTTGTTGATATGTTTACTCCAGATATGGCACTTGCTATTGTTATGAATCCTAATACTGGAGAAATTTATGGCATGAGTAGTAGGCCTAATTTTGATCCTAATAATTATCAAAAATATTCTCAAGAAGTACTAAGCCGTAATTTACCAATATGGGCAACATATGAGCCAGGTTCTACTCAAAAGATTATAACTACAGCTGCTGCTGTTGAAGAGGGAGTAGTTGATCTTGATAATGATCACTTTTATGATGGTGGAAAAGTTAAAGTTGATACTGCTGTAATAAAATGTTGGAAAGCTGGTGGTCATGGGGCTCAAACATTTATGGAAGTACTTCAAAATTCTTGTAATCCAGGTTTCGTAAAAATGGGGCAGGAACTTGGAAAAGAAAGGCTATTTTCATATCTTGATAAGTTTGGTTTTGGTGCTCAAACAGGAGTAGATTTAAGTGGTGAAGGAAAAGGAATAATATTTCCATTATCAAGAGTTGGTAATATAGAACTTGCAACTACAGCATTTGGTCAAGGAATAAGTGTTACTCCAATTCAACAAGTAACCGCTGTTTCAGCTGTTGTTAATGGAGGTAATTTGTATACTCCTTATGTGGTTAAAAATATTTTAGAGAAGGAGTCAGGCAATGTTATAAAGGAAAATAATAAAAAATTAGTTAGAAAAGTTATTAGTAAAAAGACTTCTAATATTATGAGAAGAGCTCTTGAAAATGTTGTAGCTTTAGGTGGAGGACGTTCTGCTTATATTGATGGTTATAGAATAGGTGGAAAGACTGGAACTGCTCAAAAGGTTGAGAATGGTCAATACTTAGTTAATAATTATATTATGTCATTTATGTCAATAGTTCCTGCTAATGATCCTGAAGCTGTATTTTACCTTGCAATAGATAATCCTAAACATACAGCAATGCTTTCAAGTTATACAACAACACCTATTGCTAGAAGAATATTATTAGATATCATTGATGCATTAGGAATTGAACGACAAAAAGATCAAATAGAAAAGGATCTGGAATGGTCAGATAAAGTAGTATATAAGGTTCCTAATGTAGTTGGAATGAGTGCGGATGAAGTAAAGAAAGTTTTAACTAATTTTACAGTTGAATATGCTGGAAGTGGAGAAAAAGTTGTTGGTCAATCACCTGAAGCTGGTACTAGAGTTGAAGAAGGAACAATAGTTAGACTATTATTAGGTGAGTGATCTGTAAAGTTGTGTATATTGACGTTTTTCTAGTTTTTTCTTGAAAATATATATGTTATACTACTATAAGTAGAAATGGAGTGGTTTTATGTTATTATTAACCAAGGCAGTTTTTGCAGTAATGATTGGCTTTTTATTTGCTAGTTTACTTGGTGTTGTTTTAATACCAATGTTAAAAAAAATGCATATAGGTCAAAAAATTAGTGTCTTTGTAGGTGAAAATCATAGAAAAAAAGAAGGAACTCCAACTATGGGAGGATTAATTTTCATTTTATCTACTCTTGTAACTATGATTTTTCTTTTGATTACTAAAAAGGTTCCTTATACATCAAATATTGGTATTGTCTTTATTGTTTTTATAGGGCATGCTTTAATAGGTTTTTTAGATGATTATTTATCTATAAAAAAGAAAAACAATGAAGGTCTTACAACATATCAAAAATTATTTATGCAAGTTTTAATTGCCATTGGTTTTTTCTATATATATATGAAAAATGGTGGACAAACAGCTTTTACAGTTGGAACTCTTCATATTGATTTAGAGCTTGGTTTTATCTATGGCATATTTATTTTACTTGTATTAGTAGGTTCTAGTAATGCTGTTAATTTAACAGATGGACTTGATGGACTTGCAGGTGGACTTTCTGCTATAGCTTTTATTGCTTTTGCTCTTATTTCTTTGATGGTAGGATATGAGGATCTTGGGATATTTTCTTTAGTCTTATGTGGAAGTTTACTTGGCTTTTTAGTATTTAATACTTATCCTGCTAAGATATTTATGGGAGATACAGGTAGTCTTACTTTAGGTGGAACAATGGGTGCTATAGCAATTTTAACACATAGGGAGCTTACTCTTGTAGTAGTTGCTGGGGTGTTTGTTGTTGAAACCTTATCTGTTATTATTCAATCAATAGCAGTACAAGTGTTTCATAGAAAAGTATTTTTAATGACTCCTATTCATCATCATTTTGAAAAATTAGGTTGGAAAGAGCAAGATATAGTAAAAATGTTTTGGATATTTGGGCTTGTTCTTGCAATGTCAGGAATAATATTTGGTGTTTGGTTATAAGTTTAGTAAATAAAAAT
>CATKYP010000157.1 GCA_949840855.1 uncultured Bacilli bacterium
TTTTATATATATAAACGTTTAATTTTTTAGATAAAACATTAATACTAAAATAAGCAACTAATTATACTATTATATTCATTCAAAAGTTGCGTTTTTTCATCATTACTCAAAAAAGCTGTGCTAATTGCCATTTTATTAATATCTATTATATTTTGAATAGTAAATCCTAAATTATTAATTAAGTTTTTATACTCATCAGTAAGAGTTACATTAGACACTGTCCTATTATCAGTATTAATTGATATTCTAATTCCATAATCATAATATTTTTTTATAGGATGATTTTCATAACTTTTTACTACATTAGTCTGAATATTACTAGTTGGGCATATTTCAAGTAATATTTTCTTATCCCTAATAAGATTCATTAAAGTAGTATCTTCTAATAATCTAATACCATGTCCTATTCTTAAAGTACCAAAATCAAGTGCAGACTTAATACTTGAAATACCATCTGCTTCTCCAGCATGAATTGTAAAAGGAACTTCTACACTATTCGCATAATTAAACAATTCTTGAAAAGAACTAGTCTTAAATAAGGACTCAGCACCTGCTAAATCAATTGCACAAACTCCCCTATTTAAATATCTTTTAGCAATATCAATAACTTTCAAGTTATCAGAATTACTCATATCTCTCATCATACATAAAATTAAATTAATCTTAATATCTACCTTACTAAAACCAAGTAAAACAGCATTGATAACCTCTTCTATACTAAGTCCCTCTTTAATATGTTTTAAAGGCGCAAATCTAACCTCAGCATATATTACACCATCATCTAATAAATCAAGTGCAAGTTCATACGAAACCCTCTCTAAGTTTTCTCTAGATTGTAAAATAATATTAGGATAATCAAACTTTGTTAAATACTCATTTAAATCAGTACACTTTTTAGGCGCAATCATATTAGATTTAACAATATCAATATCTTGCCCCAAAATTTCTGCAGCAGTATCTATTCTTACAGAACCATCTAAATGTAGATGTAACTCTACTTTTGGTAATTTCTTTAAATCTATCATAATCTAACAGCACTCTCTAAAGCTAAAACTATCATATCTCCAACTCTATTTTGCCTATCATCACTAGAAAGTCTCTTTCCTGTTACCAAATTATCTGTCACTGTAAGAACTTCTGTAGCCTCTTTTCCAAACTTTTTTGCATTATGTAATAGTGCAAAACTCTCCATCTCACAAGCAACACATCCATATTCTTCATAAAGTTTAGTTTTATAATTAGAATCTTCTTCATAAAATACATCACTACAATGAATAACTCCATTAAAAATACTCTGACCTAATTCTTTAGCAGTAGATTTAATAATATTATTTAAATTACTGCTAGCATTCACTAAATTGATTGATATATTATCCTGAACTAAAGCATAAGTAGATTCAGAAAAACTTTTATCAACTAATAATAAATCTCCCATATTAAAATTATCAATATAAGCTCCACAAGTACCAACTTTAATAATCTTTTCTACCTCATAAAACTTAAATAGTTCATAAGAATAAATTCCCATACTTGGACAACCCATTCCAGATGGCATTACAGTAATACTTTTCCCTTTATAATTACCAGTATAAGTTTTCATTCCTCTAACTTCACTTACTATTCTATAATCGTCTAAATAATTGTTTGCGATTAATTCTGCTCTTTTAGGATCTCCTGGCATAATAACTATTTTACTTATATCCCCTTTTTTTGCTTCAATATGTGGTGTCATAAATCCTCCTTATTTTTATTAATATCATATTCATTATACAAAAACTTTCTAATTTATACAATCTAAGATAAGTAAAATATATTCTAATCTCTAAGACAACCAATCGGTACAACTAATACTCCCTCTTTGGTAATATATGATCTATCTCCTCCTGTTAAAACCATTAAAAAAACAATACTTCCTATATTTTTTTCACTATTAACAACAAGACTTTTTAATTTTATAAGTTTAGCTACTGCCTCATCTATTAAAGAGTTAACCAAAGCAACATTTATTAAAGCATATCTATTATCATCAAGTTTTAAAACAAAATCGCATTCTAAATTATATCTATCCTTATAATACATTATAGTAGCACCTAAAGATTCTATATATACACTCAAATCTCTATAGACTAAACTCTTAAATAGCAGATTAAACATTTTTACATCAAACATGATATCATCTAATGAATAGTTAAGTGCACAAATTGCAATAGAAGGATCAATTAAGTTCTTCTTAGGAGAAGTTCTAATAGCTGTACTAGTCCTAATATTTGGTTTCCAGGCCTCAATCTCATCCAATATATATAATCTTTTAAATATTTCTAAATAATCTATAATTGTTCTATCACTTATAGAATAACTGTTTTGAACATCGATAAATAATGATTTATTAGAATCTGTAGTAGAAATCATCTTAGAGTAAGACTTTAATATTTCCTTAGCCAGTTTTGGATTTCTTTTTACTTCATCTACTTTTGAAATATCATTATTACATAAATCGTCAATATATTCTCTTATAAATTTTAATGATTTCTCTTTTGATAAACCAATAGATTTAGGAAAACCACCTCTACATAAAATAAAAGCTATATCTTCATAAGTTAACTTACTCTTATTCCCTTCTATATTTATATCCCCATTTAATAATCCTCTTAAGGAAATCAGTCCATTTGAATCTCCACTCTCAAATAATGACATAGGCTTCATCTTAATAGAAGAATAATTACTAATCTCTTTATCAAAATATTTATCAAATTTTTTCATCATTGAACTAGTAAGAATATATTGACTATTTCCTCCAATTTTATCTACAAAAAATTTAATAGGAATGAAAATTTTAGAAATAGTTTGCCATTCATCAATTAGTCTAGGTCTATCACCTTTTAATAATAAAGAAGGCTTTGTACTAGCAAGTAAAATATAATTTTCTAAATTATTATCATCTTGCAAATTTAAAGTACTTTTAGAAAATCTTTTTAATGTTACACTTTTTCCTACTCCTCTTGCACCTTCTATAAATAAAATACCACTACTTGAC
>CATKYP010000158.1 GCA_949840855.1 uncultured Bacilli bacterium
TTATAATTATTCTATAATTTTTAGATATTATTAAAGTGTCAAAGGGAGATGATGTTTATAAGAAAAAGATAGAAACACTTTTGAGATTAACTTATATTTTATAAATACATAAATATTTGGAGGTGATAATACAGATAAATAAAAGTATGCTATACTATAATTAGTAGGTGATTTTGTGTATACAATATGTTTAGTAGAAGATGAAGTAGATCTTTCCAATTTAGTAAAATTATATTTAGAAAAAGCAGGCTATAAAGTGATTTGCTTTACAAATGGAAATGATGCCATAAATTATATTGGTTGTAAAGTTGATTTATGGATTCTTGATATAATGTTGGGAGATGATATAAATGGCTATGATATAATCGGTGCTATTAGAAAGGTAGATGGAAATGTTCCTGTAATATTTACATCTGCAAGAGATCAAGAGCTTGATAAAATACTTGGTCTTGAACTTGGAAGTGACGATTATATAACTAAACCTTATTCTAGTAAAGAACTTGTTTTAAGAGTTAATAATATTATAAAACGAGTATATAAATATGAAGAAGTTAAACAAATTGATTATGACATTTACAAAATAGATATTGAAAGAAGAATAGCATATAGAGAAACTAAAGTTTTAAACCTTACTACCTTAGAATTTGATTTATTACTCCTATTTCTTAATAATATTGGTAAAGGTTTCTCTAGGGATGAAATTTTGCAAGAAGTTTGGGGAGTTGACTATTTTGGAACAGATAGAGTAGTAGATGATCTAGTACGACGTCTTAGAAAGAAGATGCCAAAACTAAAAATTAGTACCATTTATGGTTATGGGTATAGACTATCATGAGTTATAAAAAAATAAGTCTAAGCCGTCAACTATTTTACATAATAATAACTGTTTTTATAATCTTATTTATATCAATTGGTGTAGTGCTTCCTAAAGTACTTATACCAGTTGCTGAGAAAAATATATATAGTTATTTAAGTGAACCCCTAAAAGTAATGCAACAAGATTTTAATAAAGAATTAGTTAATTCTACAGTTGCTTATCTTTATATAATAGATGGAAAAATTGTAAATAGTGACAATTTGTCTGATGTTTTGAAAATTCAAGATACAAATAAGTTAAGAAAATACTTAACTGATGATTATGGAAAGTTTATCTATAAACACAAAACCTATTATTATTATAAAATACAAACTTCAGGTGTGACCCGTGTTGCGCTTACAGGAGACTCTTATATTAGGCAAACTAAAGAAGAAATTCTAAATACTGTTATTCCAATAGTTTTGATAATGTTTTTGATAATTGGACTTATCTTAGTTATTTGGAGTAGTATGATTGTATTTAAAATAGAACGTTTAAAATACAAAATAGATAATATTGATAATACAAGTTATAACCATAAGATAGATTTTATTATTGATGATGAGATAAAATCTCTTGGTTTGGCAATTGAAGATATGCGAATATCCTTAAAAAATCAAGAAGAATATCGCAATCAAATGTATCAAAATATTTCACATGATTTTAAAACACCTCTTACCGTTATAAAATCATATATAGAAGCTGTTTCAGATGAAGTAGAAGAGCCTGATATTGCTCTAAAGATCATTGAAGAACAGACAAATAAATTAGAAAATAAAGTACACTCACTTCTTTACTTAAATAAATTAGAATATCTCAAAGATACTAAAGTTGATATTATTCCTGTTGATATTAAAAAAATATTAACAGATGAAGTAGATAAATTCAAATGGAAAAGAAAGGATGTAGAATTTATCTTAGATATAGATAATAAGTTATCATTTGTTGGTACTGTAGAACATTGGGAGACAATACTTGATAATTTATTAAATAACTTTATGAGATATACTAATAAGAAAATAAAAATTACTGCCAAACAAAATAAACTTATATTATATAATGATGGTTCAAATATTGATAATGATTTGCTTGAAGGAATTTTTACTCCGTTCCGTAAAGGCATTAAAGGAGAATTTGGACTTGGTCTTTCAATAGTTAAAAAAACTTTGAGTATTATTGGTTATGATATTAAAATTAAGAACGAGAAAAAAGGAGTTTCCTTTATAATTATAAAAAATCAACGCAAAAATAAATAGTGTTGATTTTTTCTTTTTGTAAATACTATTTATAGGTGATAATATGAAAGTATTGATAACAGGAGCTAGGAGTGGAATAGCATATGATACTTTTAAAGAATTGATTAAAAGGGGACACGAAGTAATTTTGTGTGTTCATAACAGAAATGAAGAAAAAAGTTTAAAAGAAAAAGTAAAAACATATGGAAATAGAGTTCAGGTGCATAAACTTGATATTACAGATAAAAAAGATTTAGACTTATTGAGTACTTTATCCTATGATGTATTATGGGCTCATGCTGGAGTTGGATATGGAGGAAGCTTGCTTGCTATGGATGTCGATGTATTAAGAAACAATTACGAAGTAAATGTTTTTGGTACAATGGAAGTAGTTAAAAGAGGATATAATAATTTCTGTAAAAGTGATAAAAAAGGAAAAATTTTTGTAACCTCTTCACTTGCTGGAATGCTAGTCTTACCATATCTTTCATGTTATACTTCTTCAAAAGCTGCATTATCAATACTTATAAAAACACTTAGTAAAGAATTAAAAAAAATAAATAAAAATATTACTATTTCTTTGATAGAACCTGGTGCTTATAAAACAGGTTTTAATGAAATAATGATTGATAATAAAGATAAATATTTAGAAAAAAATAATGACTTTTGTAATAATATTGAAAGTATCAATAAAAAGCAGAAAATATTATTTTCTTTAATAGAGAAGAGAAGCTGTAATGATCTTTCTACTAGAATTGTATATGAAATGGAGAAAGTTATACCTAAATTTAATATTAGAGTTCCTTTAGGACAATCAATGTTTGCTAAAATTTATTCCTTTTTTTGCTAATATGCATTATTAATTATATATTTAAAGAGAGGTAGAAGTAAGTTTTTAGTTCCTGCTTGTAAATATATTTATGAAAAAATATTGTGAA